>JANXPS010000042.1 GCA_025357175.1 Deltaproteobacteria bacterium
CCGCGGCCGTCGGCGCGCTGCGCCCACGGGGTGGTCGGCAGGTTGCCGCCGTAGATCGAGGTGCAGCCCGTGGCGTTGGCGATCATCGCCCGGTCGCCGAACAGCTGCGACATGAGCTTGAGGTAGGGCGTCTCGCCGCAACCGGCGCAGGCGCCCGAGAACTCGAAGATCGGCCGCGCGAGCTGGCTGCCGCGGAGCGACCCGAGGTTGAGAAGCGAGGGATCCATGTCGGGGATCGACAGGAAGAAATCGAAGTTGGCCGCCTCGGTGGCGCGCAGCGGCGCCTGGAAGTGCATGTCGAGCGCCTTGTGCTTGGGGTTTTCCTTGTCTTTCGCCGGGCAGTTGTGTGCGCAGGCGCCGCAGCCCGTGCAGTCTTCGGGAGCGATCTGGATCGAGAGTTTCATCCCCTTGGCTTCGGGGATCTTGGCGTCGACCGACTTGAAGGTGGCGGGCGCTCCCTTGAGGGCAGCTGCGGGATAGGCCTTCATCCGGATCGTGGCGTGCGGGCAGACGAAGGAGCAGATGCCGCACTGGATGCAGAGCTGCTCGTCCCACACCGGGATGTCGACCGCGATGTTGCGCTTCTCGTACTGCGAGGTGGCCGTCGGGAAAGTACCGTCCTGCGGCATCTTGGAAACCGGCACCTGGTCGCCGAAGCCGGCGATGATCGTCCCCGTCACCTCTCGCACGAACTTGGGCGCGCTCTTGGAAACGGCCGGCGGCATCTTGATCCTGCTGGTCGCCTTGGCCGGAACCTTGACCTCATAAATGTTCTTCAAGGCCTCGTCGACGGCCGCGTTGTTCATCGCGACGACCTTGTCGCCGGACTTGCCGTAGCTCTTCTTGATCGCGTCCTTGATCTCGCCGATCGCCTGCTTGAGCGGGATGATGTTGGAGATCTTGAAGAAGGCGGTCTGCATGATCACGTTGATGCGGGCGCCGAGGCCGAGTTCTTCGCCCAGCTTGATCGCGTTGATCACGTAGAACTTGAGCTTCTTGTCGATGATCTGCTTCTGGACCTCGACCGGCATCTTGTCCCACACTTCGTCCTTGCCGTAGGGCGAGCAGAGCAGGAAGGTGCCGCCCGGCTTCGCCTTGCCGACCATGTCGTACTTCTCGAGGAAGGTGAAGTTGTGGCACGCGATGAAGTCGGCGTGGTCGATGAGGTAGGGCGACGGGATCGGCTTCTTCCCGAAGCGCAGGTGCGACGTGGTGATCGTGCCCGCCTTCTTGGAGTCGTATACGAAGTAGGCCTGCGCGAAGTTGTTGGTCGCCTCGCCGATGATCTTGATGGAGTTCTTGTTGGCGCCGACGGTGCCGTCGGAGCCCAGCCCGTAGAACATCGCCTCGTAGGTGCCGGGCGACGGGTTGCGGAAGGACGGGTCGTAGGTCAGGCTGCTCTTGGTGACGTCCTCGTTGATGCCGACCACGAAGTGGTTCTTCGGCTTGGCGGCCTTGAGGTTGTCGAAGACGGCCTTGGCCATCGCCGGGGTGAACTCCTTGGAGCCCAGCCCGTAGCGTCCGCCGACGATGACGGGGTAGCCCTTGAAGGTGAACTTGCCGTCGGCCATCGCCTCGCCGATCGCGGTGCGGACGTCGAGGTAGAGCGGCTCGCCCAGCGATCCCGGCTCTTTCGTGCGGTCGAGGACGGTGATCTTCTTGACCGTCTTGGGCAGCGCCTTGATGAACGCGTCGAGCGGGAACGGGCGGTAGAGGTGGATCTTGAGGACGCCGACCTTCTCGCCCTTCTTGAC
This sequence comes from Deltaproteobacteria bacterium, assembly GCA_025357175.1. Classification (GTDB taxonomy): domain Bacteria; phylum Desulfobacterota; class Deferrimicrobia; order Deferrimicrobiales; family Deferrimicrobiaceae; genus JANXPS01. Next base: position 1,755 of record JANXPS010000042.1, read on the forward strand.
CAGATTGGCAACCGTTTCCTGAACCGTGTCGGCGCCGGATCCCATGACGACGACCACGCGATCGGCATCCTTGGCGCCCACGTAGTCGACCAGCTTGTACTTGCGGCCGGTAAGCTTTGCGAACTTGGCCATCTCTTTCTCGACGATGGCGATGCACTTCGGATAGAACGCGTTGACCGTCTCGCGGCCCTGGAAATAGACGTCGGGGTTCTGGGCGGTGCCGCGCATGACCGGGCGGTCGGGCGTGAGCGCCCGAAGGCGGTGCGCGTTGACCAGGTCGTCGTCGATCATGGCGCGCATGTCGTCGTAGGTCAGTTCTTCTACCTTCTGCACTTCGTGCGAGGTGCGGAAGCCGTCGAAAAAGTGAAGGAACGGAAGGCGGGCGCGCAGCGTGGCGGCCTGGGCGATAAGGGCGAAGTCCATGACCTCCTGGACGTTGTTCGAGCAGAGCATGGCCCAGCCGGTGGAGCGGCACGACATGACGTCGGAGTGGTCGCCGAAGATCGAGAGCGCCTGCGTGGCGATGGCGCGCGCCGCGATGTGGAAGACCGTGGAGGTCAGTTCGCCGGCGATCTTGTACATATTGGGGATCATCAGCAGGAGGCCCTGGCTGGAGGTGAAGGTCGTGGTCAGAGCGCCCGCCTGCAGCGCGCCGTGCACGGCGCCGGAGGCGCCTCCCTCGGACTGAAGCTCGGCAACCAGCGGAACGGTTCCCCAGATGTTTTTCTGCCCGGCGGCGCTCTTGACGTCGGAAATCTCGCCCATCACCGACGACGGGGTGATCGGATAGATCGCGATGACCTCGTTGATCGCGTGGGCCACGTGGGCAGCGGCGGTGTTGCCGTCGATCGTAACCATCTTTCTGCTCATGTCTGACCTCTCCTCCAAGTTGCTGTTATCGTGAAAATTCGCGTCGACCCTTGATTGCGCGCCCGACGGTGACCTCGTCGGTGTATTCGAGATCGGACCCGACAGGCATGCCGTAGGCGATCCGGCTTACTGAAACAGGAAGATCCTTTAGCGCCGCCCCGAGGTAGGACGCGGTCGCCTCGCCCTCGGACGTCAGGTTGGTCGCCAGGATGACCTCGGCGATACCCCCTTTTGCGATCCGGTCGAGCAGTTCCTGGATGTGCAGATGCTCGGGCATCACCCCGTCGATCGGGGAGATCGCCCCGCCTAAAACATGGTATCGACCCTGGTAGGCGCCGCTTTTTTCGATCGGGATTACGTCGGTCGGCCCTTCGACAACGCAAATCAGGTCGTTTCGGCGGTTGGTGTCGGTGCAGAGCGTGCACGGGTCTTCATCCGCTATGTTGAAACAACGCGAGCATCTTATCACAGCGGTTGAAAGTGACGCAATAGCTTCGCCCATGTCCCGGGTGAACGAGGCGGGCATGCGAAGGAGAAACAGGGCAAGGCGTGTGGCGGTCTTTTCGCCGATGCCGGGCAGGCGGGACAGGAGGGTGATCAGGCGACGCAGCGGCTTGGGATAGCTCATTTTATTCCGGGGGACCCGGCTCTTACGGGAACATGCCCGGCGGAAGAATCCCCCCGGTCGCCTTGGCCATTTCGGCTGCGATCAGTTCCCGGCATCGTGCCAGCGCCTCGTTGACGCCCGCCCGCACAAGGTCCTGGAGCAGGACGACTTCGTCCCCGGCGATTTCCTTTTCGATGCGGACAGACAGGATTTCCATATTTCCGCTTGCGACGACCGTCACCATGCCTCCGCCGACGGAGGCCTCGACCGTCCGGGAAGCGAGCTCTTTCTGGACTTCCGCCATCCGTTCGCGCATCTGGCCTGCCTGCTTGATCATGTCCTGTAGATTCATTCCTCTTCGCTCTCCCCGTCGACTTCACCGGCGATCGATTCTTCGTTTTCCGCCCCGGGGACGACGGATGCCGTCAGGGGCAACCCGATTTCCTTCGGGCTCAACGGCTTCACTTCGATGATGTTGCCGTCGAACTCGCGCAGGTATTCCTGGACCCCGGGGTCTTCGAATGCCTGCTGCTCGAGTTTCCTGCCGTCCGGAACAATCGGTTGCTCTAACGGTTCAGCGTTTTTTTTTTCAGCGCCGGACGTGAAGCGAACGCCAAGTTTCTCTCCGGCGACTTCCTCGACCGCCTTTTCGAGCAGCGCCAGCTTGTCGGGGTCGCGAACCAGGGAAACGAGCGCCTCGGGCCCCTCGATCAGCATCTCGTCGCCCTCGCGGTGGCCTTTGAGCGAGTTGAGAAGGCCGACGAGGACGACTTTTTTATGCCCTTCGAGGTTGCGCTTGACCCCTTCCCAGAGGTCGCCCGATTTGCCTGCGGGCGCTTTCGAGGCCGCGGGAACGGGTGCGGACGGCTGAACGGGCCGCGGGCCGGACGTCGTCGTGGCGGAAACCGGCGAGGACGGCCCCTGAACGGACTGCGCCGATGCGGGCGCACTCTCGCGGACCGGCCGGGGCGAGGCGGCGGCGCGCTCTCCGCCTCCGATGTTCTCGGCGAGAAGCAACGCGGGGGCGTTTACAAGCCTGAGCAGCATCAGCTCGAACCCCAGCCGCGGAAACTCGGTGGCCACCACGTCTTTTTCCGAGCGGAATGCGATTTCGAGCAGGAACATCCACTCTTCACGGGAGCGCAGTTGCACCAGCGACTTCATTTGGGAAAGCGACGAGGGCGCGTGGCGCGACAGCAACGTCTCCTGCCCCGTGAACGCCAGCACCGCGACGTCCCGCAGAACGTCGATCAGCGAAAGGTAAAGGAACTTGAGGTCGGCGCCGCGCGACTGGAGCTGGGCGAACTTCCCGAGGGCGCTCTCGGCCCCGTCGGCCACGAACCCGTGCACGAGGTCGATCGCCGCGTCGACGCCCACCAGCCCGAGAATCTCCTCGACCAGCGCCGACGTGATGGTCCCGCTTCCGGAAACGGCCGCCTGCTCGAAGATCGACTGGCCGTCGCGCATCGAGCCGAACGCGTACCGCGCCAGCAGGCGGAGCGCGTCCTCTTCGCAAACGATCTTCTCGGTTTCCGCCATGAGCTTGAAGCGGTCGAGGATCTCCTCTTCGGTCAGCATCCGGAAATCGAAGCGCTGGACGCGGGACAGGATCGTGTCGGGCAGCTTGTTGGGCTCGGTCGTTGCGAAGATGAAGACGACGTGGGGGGGCGGCTCTTCGAGAATCTTGAGCAGCGCGTTGAACGCCTGCTTCGAGAGCATGTGGACTTCGTCGATGATGAAGATCTTGTAGCGCATGTGCGCCGGGGCGTACGCGGCGTTTTCGCGCAGCTGGCGGACGTCGTCGATCCCGTTGTTGGAAGCGCCGTCGATTTCCTGGACGTCGGTGGCGGAGCCCTGCTCGACCGCCATGCATGCGGGGCAGACGAGGCAGGGGGTGGCGGTCGGGCCGTTCACGCAGTTGAGCGCGCGTGAGAGGATGCGGGCGAAAGTGGTCTTGCCGACGCCGCGGGTGCCCGAGAAAAGATAGGCGTGGTGGATCTTGCCGAGCGAGATCGCGTTGGCAAGCGCCCGCGTGACGTGACCCTGTCCGACGATCTCGTCGAACGTCCTGGGGCGCCACTTTCTGGAGAGCGCCTCGTACACGGCGGTTACCTCGCGGTTGGTGAGTTGCCCGCCCGCGGACCGGCCCGGATTTCGAGGCAGGATCCGCCGCAGCAGCAGAAGCCTGGCGAAAAATGCGGGCGGGTCCGCGGGGGTCCGCCGGCGACCAGGGAGACCTCCGGCACACGGGGTAGAGCGACTGCCGTTGCTTCCTTCCGGACCTGGCGGAGTTCGTCGCCTCCCGTTGCGGAGGGCCTGGCCGCCGGCGCACCCTCGCGGGGTGGACGGTGGAGGAGCTGTCAAGACCTCAAGTCAGAAACTCGAACCAGAACCACAATTTCAAAACCGGCGCCCGGGGGTGGGATTCCTCTCCGTTCTTCGGCATCCTGCCTCAGTCCTCCGAGCCGCCTCGACTCACTTCCGGCACCACGAGCTTCGAATCCCACCGCTGAAGGTGGGATTCCCCTCCAACCCGCGACATCCTGTCTCGGGTTTCCGGGCCGGTCAGCCCGCCTGCCGCGCGCATCCCTGCGCGCTGATCTTCGCTAATCGCTCAGCGGCGGGCTTCCTTCGAATCCCACCCCCTCCGCTGAGGAAGTTATCTGGCGGAGGGGGTGGGATTCGAACCCACGTGGAGTTGCCCCCAAATCGATTTCGAGTCGATCCCGTTACGGCCACTTCGGTACCCCTCCGCACGAACCCGCAATTATACTCGAAAGGAACGCCGAATCACAACACCGAACCCCGCTCACTCTTTCGGCAGCAGCCGGATCGCGCCGTACCAGGCAGTCGCCTCGCCGCCCGCGTTGTCGGTGTCGGTCATGATCGCGACGGCGCCCGCCCCGGTCGGTTCCTCGCCGAAGGCGCGAACGTAGTCGGCCCGCACGTCCCGCTCCTCGTCGACCCACCGCCCCGCCTTGGCATTCCCGCTCTCGACCGCGAACATCATGGCATTGGAGGTGAATGCATTGGGCCAGATCGCGCCCGCGGACTGCCGACCGGCCCAGACGTAGTTGATCGCGCGGGTTTGCCAGAACCATTTCGACGGGAAGACGACGTAGACGCGGGCGGCGTAGTCGTCGCCGGCCTTCGTCCGTTCGTCGCCGGGCGATAGGGCGTGCGCCACCTTCCACGACCAGGCGACGCGCGGGAAGGATTTCGGGTCGAATTCGACGGGAAAGTAGAGGCCGGAAGCGGAAGCCCGGCTCTCGGCCCGAAGCGCGGGACGGCCGTCTTCCCTCACCGGCGTATACAGGGTGTGTCCCTTGAAAGACTTTTCGGCCCAGCCGGGCCGCAGGCCGGAGACGAAATCGTCGACGAGAATGGGGGCGGGACCCGAGGCAAGCGTAACGGCGGCGACCGCGAGCATTCCGATCGCCGGAAGCCATGCCCTACCGGGTCGTTTGAACAGCCTCATGCGGACCGTCTGCGGGCCTTGAAGAATGCCTTCAGCATGGCGGAGCACACGTCGGCAAGCTTGCCGGGAGTCACCGTGCATGCGTGATTGAGGCGCCTGTCGTCGGCGATCTCATAGAGGGAACGCACGGCACCGGTTTTAGGATCGGAGGCGCCGTAGATTATTTCGGCGATCCGGGCGTGCACCGCGGCCCCGGCGCACATCGCGCAAGGTTCGAGCGTGACGACGAGGGTGCAGCCGGCGAGCCGGTAGTTGCCCAGTTTCCGGGCCGCCTTGCGCAGGGCGAGGATCTCGGCGTGCGCGGTAGGGTCGTTGGATGAGACGGGCTTGTTGAACGCCCGTGCGAGGATGCGCCCGTCGGGGCCGACGACGACCGCGCCGACCGGAACCTCGCCCGCCTCGGCGCCCTTGCGCGCCTGGGCCAGCGCCGCGCGCATCCATTTCTCGGAATCGGGGGCGGACACCCTTCCGGTCGCGGGACTCAGCGTCGGCCGCCGGGAAAGCCGCCGGAATCGCGCCCCGGCGGGGAACCCGCCGGTGGCGCCGGCCCGCCCTGGACTTCGTCGAACAGAAAGCGGCGGATCGTCTTCCGCTCGTCGGGCTGCAACCCGCGGTAGAACGGCCACGCCTGCATCCTGTCGTCGCGTTCGCCGGACGGCAACGTGCGCCACTCGCCGATACGGCCCCGCAGGGCGTCGCGTCCCCGGGGCGGCAATTCTCCCCACCGGCGAAACAGTTTGCGAATCGTCTTTTTGTCTTCCTGGGGGGCACCGCGCCAGATTTCCCGCCGGTCCTTCAGGTAGCGGCGATCTTCCTCGGGGAGCTCCTGCCACTTGCGGAACCGCTCGGCGGCCTTGTCGCGCTGCTCGGGCGGCAACTCCTTCCAGCGGCGGTACCGCTCCTTGAGCTGGTCACGCTGTTCCGGCGTCATGTTGCGCCATCGCTCGATCTTGTCGGGCGTAACCCGGCTGCCGCCCGGATCGGGACGTGCGTCGGGGCGCCATTCGCGTGATCCGGGTTCGGCAGGGCCGGATCGGCGCCAACCCTCGTCGTGCGTCTCGCTCCCCCCGCGCGCATGGACCGGCGCCGGCGCCAGGAGAACCGACATTCCAAGAAGCAACGCACAAAACAAAATCCCGAATCCCGTGCCGGACAAGGGAGCTGTCAAGGACCGGGATGCCGGGATCGCTCCCGTATTCGGCGGGATGCGAGATGGGATGCTGGTCCTCGGCATATCCCTTATACCTGCCCGTTGACGGATGGCGCCAGCATGTCGTCGAGCGCCGCCGGCGCATCGTCGAGCGCGGCCGGATGCTCGAGGAGGTCGAGGTTCGCGACGATATCGGCCTCTTCGGGGGAAAGCGCGGAAGCATTCGCGGATACGGCCGGTGCCGCAACCCCATGCCCGCGTACGACGTTTTCACGGGCGGCCCCGTCCACGGGATTTTGGGGATCGGCGGCGCGCAAGGGGGCCGGAACCGCCTGGCGAGCCAACTGCTCCCCACCCGGCCGCATCTCGACCGCCTCATGGCCGGCAAGCAGGAAAAGAACGAGCCCTGCCGCGGCAGCCAACGGCACGGCGGCCCATCGCCACAGGGGGAACGGGATGATGCGCCCCCTGCCCACGGGCAGAAGCGACTCGGTCTCGAGGCGTTCGAACAGCGCCGACTTGAACCCCGGGGACACGGGATGGCGGGGTCCGGCCGAAATGCCCGCGTCAACGGCACGCATGGCCCGCTCGGCCCCCTTGCAGCCATCGCAGGACGCGAGGTGGGCATCGAGCGCGGACGCTTCCCCGGCCGCGATCTGACCGTCGATTCGGGCGCTGGCAAGCCGCTTGTATTCGTTGCAGTTCATGTTCTCGACCTCTCCCCAAGATAAACCCGCAATTCGGGAAATTGTTTCACGGTTCCAACTCCGAAAGCTTTCCGGCCAGCGCCTCACGGGCCCTGAAGACGCGACTCTTGACCGCCTGGGGCGTGATCCCCAGGATTTCGGCAACTTCCTGGTACGACAGCCCCTCTCCGGCGGCCAGGACGAAGGCCGAACGATATCCTTCCGGCAGTTCAGCGAGCGCAACCGCAAGCCGTTCGCGTAGTTGGCTGTTTGAAAAGATCCGGTCGGGCTCGAAGGCAGGCGGGCCGGGAAGCTGGAGCAGCGGGGCGTCGTCGGCCTCTTCTCCGAGCGGGATCGCCAAGGAGGCCTCGTGGTCCCTGGCGTCGCGGATGAAATTGAGGGTGGTTCGGCGGGCGATCGTGTACATCCAGGTCGTGAACCGGGCCGTCGGTTCCCAGGTGGGGGCCGCACGGGCGATCCGCAGGAATATCTCCTGCGCCGCCTCTTCGCCGCGCCCGGAATCGCCGGTCATCCGGGATGCGAAACGGATCACCTTGAGATGGTGGCGGTCGAACAACCTCTCGAAGGCGTCCCGGTCGCCACCCCGAAAGGCGGCCATCAACTCCTCGTCGGTCGGCATTCAGGCAACCCGCGTTAAAATGGCCAGAAGTGCGCCTCTTCCCAGTATGCTTCGCGAAACGCCTCGTACTGGTTGGAAAGCAGCGCCAGGTGATCCTGTTCCCATTCGACCAGCATGGCGAAAACCGAGACGGCGGCCTCGTCGCCCGCGGATTCGGCCTTCCTGAGCAAAGCGGAAAACTGCTTGATGGCGCGCTGCTCCAGCGTCATTCCGATCGACAGCGCCGCCAGTTCGCCTTCGGCCTTCTTCGCGTCGGCGAACACCCCGGGCGTGTAGATCAGGCCGTGAAAAGCGTCGAGCGCCTTCCGGTCGGATGCGCTCCGCTTGAACCTGAGCGGCTTGCCGGATGCGAGCCTGCCCGCCTGTTCGAGGAGCACCTCGTAATGCCGCTCCTCTTCGGCCATGAGGTATTCGAACATTTCGCGCACCCCGTCGGACGTCGCGCTCAGCGCGGCCATGCGATAGAATTCGCGCCCGTCGACCTCGTTCATCAGCGCCGCCTTCAGCCCCGGCGCCAACGCATCCGCCAGCTTGTCGGTTTCCTTCTTCAACGTCCCGCCCTCCTCGATCGATCTTGCGCTACGGCTTCGTCGCTGAATTGGATGGTTGCGCCCGCTTGATCCCCTTCGCCTCGCCGATCCGCTGCTTGAGTTCCTGCACCCGTTCCTCGAACTCGCTGGAAAGGCGCGTACCGTCCTCGATGGTGCCGACCACGCGGGGCGTGATGAAGATGAGAAGCTCGGTCCGGGTCGAAGACGAAGAGCGGGAGCCGAAGAGCCAACCCAGCCCCCAGATCCTTGACAGGAACGGCAGGCCGTCCCGGTTGACCGATTTGCGCTCCTTGACCAACCCCCCAAGGACGATAGCGCGGTCTTCGGTCGCGATGAGGGTCGTCTGGATGTTCCGCTTGAAGAAGGTCGGGTTGGTCGTCGAGGTCGAAGTCGTGTTGCTGACGTCGCTGACCTCCTGGTCGATCTCGAGCGTCACCAGCCCCTGGTCGTTGATGAACGGGGTGAAGTTGAGGATCACGCCGACGTCCTTGTAATCGACCGTGGTCGTGGTCACCGGCGGGTTCGAGTTGGCCACGATCGACGCCGTCGTGACCGGCACCTGGTCGGCCACCATGATCTTGGCCTTTTTCCCGTTGGCGGCGAGAACGCTCGGCGAGGAGAGGATCGAAACCTTCCCGTCGGTGGCCAGCGCCCGGAACGCCGCCGTCAGGCGGTTTGCCTTGTCGTAGACGTATCCTAACCCCGAGTTCAGCCCGGCGACTCCCGTGACCATCGACGCCGTCCCGGTGCCCCCGCTTCCGCCCACGTTCTGGATGTAGTTCCAGTCCACGCCCAGTTTCAACGTATCGTCGAGCTGGACCTCTCCGATCAGGACCTCGAGCAGGAGCTGTTTCGGGTAGACATCGACCGTCTTGAGCACGTCGAGCAGCGCCGAGTATTCGGATGCGCTGCCGCGGATGATCAGTGCGTTGGCGGGCTCGGACGGGATGATGTCGAACCTGTCGGCGTCGCTTTCCTTGTCTTTCGGCCTGGGGATCGCGGGTTCGGGAATCGGCGCTTTCGTGAGCACCTGGACGCCGGGAGCAACCGCCGTTCTCCCCGCCGGTTCGCCGACGGAGGCCTTGAACTCGGTCGCCTTCCCGACCAGCGGACTCGTCTTGCCCGGGTAGAGCTTCTCGATGATGCCCATCAGGTCGGCGACCTTGCCGTTCTTCACGCGGTAGATATGCACTCCGCGGCCCGTGCCTGCCTGCTCCCGGTCGAGTTCGCCGATCCAGCGCGTCACGTCGACGAGCGTCTTCGGCGACGCGCTCACAACGAGCAGGGCGCCCATCCGGGGAAGCGGGACGAAGTTGAGGCCGGCCGGGTGGCTCGCCTTCGAAGAGAAATCGAGCGCGCCGAAAACGGCATCGAGATTTTTCGCCATCTCGTCGGGATCGAGGTACTTGAGCGGGAACAGCTTGACCCCGGCCGAACGGAACGCGTCGGCGTCGAAGAGTTCGACCAGCCGGGCGTGCTTGTCCATGTTGCCGGCGGTGTCGATCACCAGCAGCATGTTGGCGCGCGTCACTTCGACCGCCTCGCCCCCGGTCGAAAGGAACGGCTTGATGACCTTGGCCATCTCGGAGGCGGCGATGTATTGCAGCGGAAACGCACGCATCACCGGCAGGTTCGGCAGCCCGGCCTCACCCGGCACGCCCGGAGGGGGAACGGGAAGCGGTTCCATCTTCGCCTCGGCCATCGGGACGATGTGGTAGAGCTCTCCCTCCCGGACCGCGGTCGCTCCGTTGATCTTCAGGATGGAGAAGAGCAGTTCGAGCGCGTCTTCCTTTTTCATCGAACCCTGCGTGTGGAGATTGACGACACCCTTGACGCGCGGGTCGATCAGATAGCTGATGCCGGCGATCCGCCCGAGCGTGTGGATCACCTCGTAGACGTCCGCGTTGTTGAACTTTACGACAAAGGCGGCGCCCGCAGCGGTACGGACCGGGGGTTGCGCGGGAGGCGCGGGCGGGACGGGCGTTTCCAGGATCTGCGCGGAAGCGGGCAGCTCCTGGCCGAATGGGGACGTACCCGGCACCGGCTGGGAGGGTGCGGCAAAAACGGCCGCGTCGGGCGCCGGAGCTCCCGGTCCGGCTGCGACCCCGTTCGTGGCCGCCAAAAGCATCGTGATCAGCAGAAAAGCCCGTATCCTCATCGAATCCTCCAAAACATATTTCTAGCTTTCCGGTTCGACGCCCAGGGGACGGGACGGCATCACCGGCGGGCGGCGGGTCCGGAGACGATACGAGGGTATGGTGGCCCCTCCCCCCGGAACGGCCTGATTGCCCGGCGCAAGCTGCGGCGCCGGAACGGACTGGGGCATCGTCGGCAGCACTCCCTTCGGGAAGGATGCGGACGGGGGTGCTCCCTGGGGCAACACGCCCTGCGGCATGCCGGCGGGCGCCGTCTCGGTCCGCATCGTCCCGCCGCCCGCCTGCCTCGGCCCTCCGGCGTAAAGCGGCAGCAGGAACTCCTTCCCGTCGGCCACCAGCGCGACGCCGTCCTGCCGGATGCCCTTCACGACGAAGCCGGGGAGCGAATCGCCCGCCGCCAGTTCCCACCGTTCGCTGCCCGAACCGCCCGCTTTCCGGACGACCAGCGCCTTTTCGACACCATCGATCGGCAGGATGCCGATGACCGAGAACCTTGCCAACTCGCCTTCGTAGTTCCTTTGCGGAGGCGCCGTGACGAACAGGATTTCCTTGAACGGCTGCCGGTCCGGGCGAAGCAGCGGCCGCGCCGTGATCGCGGATACGGCCGCGGCCAGCTCGGCGGCGGCATGATGCTCCGCCGTGTTGTCTCCCCCGGAGACGGCGCCCTGCTTCGCTACCCCGGCGGCGGGAAGAGCCGTTGCGGGCGGCGCGATCCACGCTTGGTACGTTTCCCAACCCAGGAAAGCGACGGCGAGCATCAGCAGCGGGATCAGCCGCGCAACGCGATTCATTGCGCCCCCCCGTCCGCCTTGACCTCGGCGCCCGCATCGGTCATTCCGACGACCTCGACGGTGACCGTCAGCAGTTCCGGACGCGCCGCCATCGCCATGGAATACATCCCCGAGGTGATGCCGAGCTTCCGGACCCTGAGCATCTTTTTCTGGCGCGCGATCTCGGCCAGGAAGGATGCCATTCCTTCGGTCGATCCCTGCACGTCGACCTGGACCGCCACCTCCGCATAGGCGCCCTTCACGACGGGAGCCAGGGCGCGCAGCGAGGTCAGCCGAAGCTTCGATCGCTCGACCCACGGCTTCAGCATTCCCTGCAGCGCCGCGCCCGCCGCAGCCGGACTGTCGGCCTGGAGCAGGCCTCCCTCGAGGTCGTAGAGCGATTCGGCACGCTCGGCCAGCAGTTCGTCGACCTTCTCCTCGCCGCCGGCCGCAACGCCGTAGCGCGCGATCGTCGCAAGCCGCTGCGGGATCAACCCCCTGATTTTCCGGTATTCGTCGATCTTCGGATAGACGAACTGCCGGATCGCCACGAACGCGATCACGGAGAGGATGCCAAGGACCAGCAGCAGCATTTCCCGGTCGGAGAGAAAGCGCACGCGCGACCGGAATCGACCCGTACCGCTCATCGCCTGGCCCCGTTCCCCGCAGGGAATCCGCCCGCGAATTCGGCCCTGATCTGGAATCGCTCGAGGTTGTCGGCCTGCCGCGTGATGGGCGACGCGAACTCGACTTTCCGGAAAAGGCCATCCTGCGAGAGGAGCGGGAAAATCTCGTTGGCGGACGGCGAGAATCCGTCCATCTCGACCTTTGCGCCTTCGAGCCGCAACCCGGTCAGCCAGGTCCCCTGGGGAAGGCGCCCCGTCAGCTCCCGGAGAATCTCGAGCGGCTGCCCCGCGCCGGGGGATGCTTCCTGCAGGATCGCGACCTTGTCGTTTATCTCGGAAAGCGCCGCCATCGAATCGGCAACCCGGTCGACCGCGGGACGGAGGGCGGCGACACGCGCATCGAGCCGCGCCAGTTCCGCCTTCGCCTTGTAATATCGCGTCGCCGGCCACGCGATGGCCAGGACCAGCACGGCGGCGGTCAGCAGCCCGGCGGTTGCGGCGGCGATCGCGGGCCACGGGCCGTCGCTTTCGGGGGCGAGCAGATCGAGTCCTTTCCCGCCGATCGCCGCGCCGAATGCGGCCAGCGTGTCCCATGCCTGAACCGTTGGTTCTTCCGCCCCGACCGCCCGTTTCGCCCGCTCTTCGAATCCGGGCTCGATCAGCGCGGGAACGCCGGCCATTTCGACCCGGGGTTCGGCCGGGATCAAGCCGGGAGGCGCGACGATGAGCAATTCGGAGGGGGTGCCGCCCGCGGGCGATTCCTGCAGCCCTTCTTCGATCAGTGCGCGCCCTTCGGCAGCCGAAGCCTCGACATCGCAACATCGGGAGGCGCTGAAAAAGGGCTCCCCCCCGGCCATGAGGGTGCATTCGACAGCGCCGCCGAGCCCGCGCAACAATGCGACCCGCCCGGGCCACTTTCCGTCCCCGATGTTCTGGTGGGCCGCGGAAACGGCCCAGCCGGAAGGGACCGCGCCGGTGAGCGTCAGCCCCGCGCGGGCCGCGATCGCGGTCCACTGGTCGAGATAGTCGACGGGAGAAGCAACGACGAGGAAGCGGCCGTTACGGCTTCCCGCACCGCCCGCCAGCCGGCGCCATCCGAAACGAAGCCTCGAGGACGGAAACGGGAAAAGCCGTTCCAGCTCCATCGAAAGGGCGGGGCGCAGGTCGCGGGCGCGGAGCGCCGGGAAATCGATGCGGGCGGTGTAGACACGACTGGCCGGGATGCACAGACGCGCCTCGCTTCGGGCGAGGCCGTTGCGGGCTACGAAGTCGCGGAGCAGCTCCTCGGCTTCCTCGGCCCGCCCGGCTTCCCGGTCGGAACGCAGCTCGAAGCATGCCGGGGGCACGATCGACGCAGGGTTCCCGACGCCGCCCTGGACGGCGGCGACCGCAAGCCGTCTCCCGGACGGATCGATCCCGACAACTGTCTTGAACATGCTCACCGGCCTCTATTCCTCGCTCTCGGCCATCTGGTCCTTCCAGCCGATCATCCTGACAGGATTCTCTCCGATTCCGCCGATTTCCACCAGACAGGATACGGTGCGCCTCGCATTGCCCGCCGCCGTCCCGACGGACAAGACCGTATAGACGTTCGACAGGTTCGTGGTGGAAAAGCGGGTCGGCCCGCCCGGATCGTAACCTTCCCCGCTCAGAAATTGCGCCGCTTCGGCGGGGCTTGAGAACGGAGACGCCTTCCGCCGCGCGACGATCGCGTGCGCCATCTCCGGCGTGATTCCCGGCAACGCCTGCAGCGCTTCCGGCGGCGCCGCGTTGATGTTGACTCCCCCGGGACTTCCGTGCGCGGTGAAAACCCTGGAAACGAAACCGTCGAAATAACCCGGCGTCATCCCCTTCACGTACTGGAGTTCCTCGATGGCGGCAACCGGCCCGTTCCGGGGAAGAACCGGTTCGGGAAGGTTCGCGTAGTCGGCGCCTTCGGCACCCTGCGGCCGCCGGTCGTCATCCGCATCCCGCCAGTCGAGGATGGCGTCCCCGAGCGCTTCCGCCGCTTCCGCGCTCAAGCCGCCCTTTTTCAGGATCTCCTTGAGCATCGCCTCGGGAACCGTGTTGATGTCGACCTTGCCGCTTTCGTTCGAAATCCGGACCGCGTATCCCGCGTCGCCTTCACGACCCTCGATCGTCATCGCCAGGACGTTGTCGGGCGGCAGTGCCGACAGCAGCGCAACGGCACGGCTGATGCCCGAACGCGCCTGGTAATATGCCCGCGCGGCGTCGAATCCGTTCCGGGCCGCCTGCGCCTCGGTCCGCATCGCCAACGAGAACGAGAGCGCCAGCGTTCCGAGCAGCAGCATGGCCCAGAGCACGAGCAGCGACGCGACTCCCGAGCGGCCCCTCATGCCCCGGCGCCGTTCATCCAACCGGCCCCCCATCGTGGGGAGGCCGCTTGTCGGGATTCTGGTTCATCCCGACCGGCAGCGGAATGACGATTCGCTTTTTTTCGGCCCCGTCCCCGTAGGCGAACTCGATCCCCACGGCCACGGGAAGCCGGTTTTTCTCCCGGGCGTCCCAGGAACTCTCGCTCTCCATGGCGCCGGCCTCGGTAAAGCCCGAGACGTAAAAAAACGAGACTCCCGACACGTCCGGGAAAACCGCCCGGGATCCGCCGTCCACTTTTTCGCCGCTGAAATCTCCGGGGCTGAACGGCGACCGCTCGGAGACAAGCAGCCCTTTTTCTCCGGTGGGCAGGCTCCCTTCCCGAAACGAGAGCAGCCGGAAGGCGTTCCCGGGCCCGGCGGCCGATGGCGAGACGGAGAGAAAGCTCACCCGATCCCGTTCTCCCCGGAACCAGCTAATACTTTTTTGTTCATCTATCAATTTTTTTAAACTTCCCAACTGTGATTTCATCTGGGCGATAACATCCTGAAGAGAAGCCCCTT
>JANXPS010000076.1 GCA_025357175.1 Deltaproteobacteria bacterium
ATCGTGACCTCGCGATATGCCATGTTCCCTCCAGGCCTTGCCCCGCAAAGGGCAGGCGCAAGGAGGGTCATACCATCCGGTCACGCAGGGGGGGTGAATGATTTGAAAAAGTAGCTTCGAGGGGGGGTGAATGATTACGAAATAATCAGGTCAAAGGGGGTGAAAGGTTCTGAAAACCAACAGAGACGGGATCCTTGGCAGGGATGGCGTTTTCAGCCGACTGTGAAATGAAATGTGAAACTGGCTCGGAAGGTACGTTGAGCGCGTTGCCGAGTGCGGCGACTGCACTCCTCAGGTGACCCTGGGTAAGGTGGGAATAGCGGAGGGTCATCTGGATGGTCTTGTGTCCCAGGATCTGCTTGATCGCCATGAGGTCGACTCCCGACATCGCCATGAAGCTCGCCGCCGAGTGCCGCAGATCGTGGAAGCGGAAATCAGAAAGTTTGGCCTTCTTGCACGCCGACTCGAAAGAGTGCCGGACTTCCTTCATCGCCCTGCCCTTCACGTTACAGGCTCTTCCGCAATATTTGTGGGTCGATCGTGTAGGCTGGAGGTGGGTAGGGGCTGGCGGAAAACCGGTTGTGTATGGTAATGCCTGTGTTGTCGCTGGGTTGTGTCCGGAGAGCGGATCGCCTTGGCCATGGCGAAGGGCTTCAACACCAAAACCAATCTCGCCACGAAAAGAATGGGCGGTAAAAGTGCCAATAACATGGCTATATCAAACACTTGCGTATCACCTCGAAATGGTGGCTACCCACAGATTCTGCGGACGAGCCATAAATCGAAAGCGAGGAGAAATCGATGAAGACGCATGGAAAGAAGGCGGGATTCGCGGCCTGCGCGCTGGCGCTGGCGGCGCTGGTATCGGGCGTCCCGGCGTTTGCGGCCGGAGACGGGTCGATGAAGCACGACGGGATGAAGCACGGCAGCGGCGGCGGCACGCCTCCCCCGCTCGACATGCTGAAGATGGGCGACAAGGCCTTCGACGGCAAGATGGGTCCCTGGAACGCGAAGGCGCGAATGATGGACATGAAGGCGCATATGGCGATGCCGGCCGGCATGAAAATGGAAGGAGAAATGCCCAACTCGCACCACCTGGCCATCGGCCTCGAAAACGCGAAGACCGGTGCGGCCGTCACCGAGGGGACCGGGGTCGTGACCGTCACGGGGCCCGACAAGATGAGCGCGAAGTCCGATTTCATGGTGATGCAGGGGCATTTCGGCGCGGACGTCAACCTGCCCAAGCCCGGCAAGTACACCTTCAAGGTCGAGATCGCCTCGGGCAAGGACAAGGGGGGCGCGACTTTCTCCTACACGGTGAAGTAGACGCGGAGGGACCGGGGAGTGTATCCTTGCGGGGTTGCCGGCCTTCCGCGGGCGGGGCATATCTCAAACACAACGAGGGTTCAGCCATGAGGCGTTTCGCAGGGTACGTGGTCTTGATGCTGGTTCTGCTGTCGACGGGTGCGGCTTTCTCCGAGGAGCCCGCGGCCGGAAAGTCGATGAGCCTGATGTCGATGGGCGACAAGGTGTTCTCCGGGAAAATCGGCGACTGGACCGCGGAAGCAAGGCTCATCAACATGCGGGAGCACATGAAGCGGCTCGCGAAGAGCGGCCGGAACGCGGATGAACTGCCGATCCTCACACACCATCTCGAGATTGTCGTAACCGATCCCAAAACCGGAAAGCCGCTCGGGGAGGGAACCGGAACGTTGACGATCACGGGTCCCGACAAGAAGAGCGACAAGACCGAACTGGTTTCAAAAGGGGGGCAGTTCGGGGTGGACCTCGTGATGGTCTCAGCCGGGAAATACGTATTCAAGCTCGAGATCGTCTCCGGCAAACAGAAGGGGGTCGTAAGCTTCGGGTACAAGATCAAGAAAGTCTGATCCGGCCCCCCGTGATCGATCCGGCGACAGACCTTCTCCAGGCGCTTCGCGCCGCGCCCCTCTTTTCCGGGCTGCCGGCCGAGGACCTCGCGCAGGTGGCCGCCGTCGCCGCGATCCGCCGATTCGCCCGCGGGGAAACGATCTTCCGCGAGGGCGACCGGGCCGACGGATTCTATGTGGTCGCAGCGGGCAAGGCCAAGGTGTTCAAGCTTTCCTCCGAGGGGAAGGAACAGATCCTCCACCTGCTGGAAGCGGGGCAGTCGTTCGCCGAAGGGGTGATTTTCGAGGGGGGGGCATACCCGGCGCACGCGTCGGCAGTGACCGACCTGGCTCTGATATTCCTGCCCAGGCACGGAATCGTGTCCCTCCTCGAAAAGAGCCCGCGCCTGGCGATCCGGATGCTTGCCTCGCTCTCGAAATGGCTGCGGCGGATGACGGATCTCGTCGACGATCTCGCCCTGAAGGACGTCGAGACGCGTTTTACCTGGTTCGTCTCGGAGGAGCTCAGGGCCCGGGGCATCCCGGTCGCCGACGGCGCCGTCTACGAACTGGCCTTCAGCAAGACCCTTCTGGCGTCCCGCCTGGGGACCGTCCCCGAAACATTCTCACGCACCCTCAAGAAGCTGCAGGACGACGGCGCCATCCGCGTCCAGGGCAAGCACATCAAGATTCTCGACGCCACCGCGTTCCTCTCGCCGCTCGACCGGTAATTTCCGCGTGGTATCATCGAGGCAGAAGTATCAGGGGTGGGGAGGTGGGCACGATGGGCTTCTTTTCCGTGAGCGTGGTGGGTCGCGACCGGCCTGGCATCGTCGCCGGCATCAGCCGGATCCTGTTCGAACTGGGCTGCAACATCGAGGACTCGAGCAGCACCATTCTCTCGGGGCAGTTCGCGATGCTGCTGGTCGTCGGGTATCCCGGCGTGTCGTCGCCCGAGGGGCTCGACAAGGCATTCGGCCCGGTCCGTTCGGAGATGGGGCTGATGGTTTCGGTCAACCCGGTCAACGACGAAGACCTCTCGCGCGAGAAAGGTTTCCTGGGCGCCCCGCACATCATCTCGGTGTACGGAGCCGACCGCCCGGGGATCGTCTCCCGCGTGACCCGTGAACTTGCCGACCGCAGCGTCAACATCACCGACCTCAACACGCAGGTCGTGGGATCGAAGGAACGCCCGGTCTATGTGATGGTGATCGAGGCCGACATCCCCGACGGCTTCGACATGAAGGGGCTCGAAGCCGAGTTCGAATCGCTTCGCAAGGAGCTGCACGTTTCCATTTCGATCCGGCCGATCGAGACGCTGGAACTCTAGGGTCCGCGGACGAACCCTCCCATGGCGATCCTCCCAATCCTGAAATTTCCCGACCCGGTGCTCAAGGAGACCTCCCGAAGCGTCGAGCGGTTTTCGGCCGAGCTCTCGATTCGCGTCGACGGCCTCCTCGACACGATGCGCGCCATGCCGGGCGGCATCGGCATCGCCGCCCCCCAGGTCGGATGGACCGAGCGCGTCGTGATCGTCGACGTGTCCGGGCACAAGAAGGGCGGCAGGCAGGACAACCACGGGCTGCTCGAACTCGTCAACCCGGAGATCCTCGCGATGGGCGGCAGCCAGATCATCCGCGAGGGTTGCATGAGCGTTCCCGATTACACGGCCAACGTCAAGCGGGCCCAGTGGGTCCTGGTCGACGCCCTCGACCGGAACGGGAAACAGGTCATCATCGAGTCCATCGGCTTCGAGGCGGTCGTCATCCAGCACGAGATGGACCATCTCGACGGGATCCTCTTCCTCGACCGCGTCACCTCCCTAAAGACCGACCTGTTCCGTCGAAAAAGCTACGCGTAGCCGCCCCATGATGAAATACGTCCTGACCGAACTGATTCTCCCGCCCGGCATTTTCATCCTGCTCCTGGCGCTCCTCGGGATTCGGCTGATGCGAATGCGCGGCGGGAGCCACGGATTCTCGGCCCTGTTCCTGGCGGCCGCCCTCTGGGCGCTGTCGACGGGCGCCATTTCGGACCGGTTGATGGCGAACCTCGAAAAAGGGATGGAGCTGCCCTCCGACCCGAAGGACGGGGTGATCGTGCTGCTGGGCGGCGGGGTTGGCGCCGGTGCGCCGGACCCGGGCGGCACGGGGGTTCCGTCCGGAGAAACGATGACGAGACTCGTGACCGCCGCGCGGCTCCAGAAGCGCACCGGGCTCCCCCTGATCGTCTCCGGCGGATCTCCGTTCCGGGACGGCGACCCCGAGGCGCCCATCATCCGCCGCTTCCTGGTCGGCCTGTCCGTTCCGGCAGGCAGGATCTCCATCGAGGACAATAGCCGGGACACCCGGGAAAACGCCGCTTTCACGCGGGCCTTGATGGACCGGATGTCGATTCGGAAGGCGGTCCTCGTCACCTCGGCCTTCCACATGCGGCGCGCCCGATTCCTTTTCGAGCAGGCAGGGATCGAGGTCGTGCCCTATCCGTCGTCCTTCAGGAGTTGGCCCGGGAAAAAACCCGAGTGGCACGACTACCTGCCGACCGCGTCCGGGCTGAATGCGACGGCGCTGGCGCTGAAGGAATACCTGGGCTGGGGATGGTACCGGCTCGAAATGCGGGGACGGGAATTGATCAAAAGGGCAAATGCGGCATGAGCGGGCGGCGATGGCAGCTCGTCGTGGGAGGCGCGTTGGCCGCGACGTCCGCCCTGTTTTACCTGGTCCAGTACGAACTGTTCGGCGATGCGAAAAGCGTGTGCCAGGGGCTCATGAGCAACCTCGCATTCCTGCCGGTCTACGTTCTCTTTGCCACGATGATGCTCGACACGATGCTCAGGAAACGTGAAAAGGCGGTCCTGCTCAAGAAACTCAACATGGTGATCGGCGTGTTCTACACCGAGGTCGGCACCATGCTCCTCGAAAAATTCACGAAATTCGACCGGAATGCGGATACGCTCGGGCAGTCGCTTCGGGACGGCCGTTCTTGGACCGAGGCCGATTTCGTCCGGCTTGCGGAGGCGCTCAAGCGGCATCCGTACAGCGTCGATTGCGCTCTGTCCGAAATGGACGCGCTGCGCGGGTTCCTGCTCGAAAAGCGTGCGTTCCTGCTCGGGCTTTTGACCAATCCGAACCTGCTCGAGCACGACACCTTCACCGACCTGCTCTGGGCCGTGTTCCACCTGGTCGAGGAACTGGCGCACAGGGCGCCCGGTTACCGGCCGGCCGGGGCCGACGCCGACCATCTGTCCAACGACATCCGGCGTGCCTACACGCTGATGGCGTCCGACTGGCTCGCCTACATGCACCATCTGAAGGCGGACTACCCGTACCTCTTCTCGCTTGCGTTGCGGACCAACCCGTTCGATTCCTCGGCCAGGCCCGAGCTGTCGTAACGGGCGGACGGCGGCTCCGGGACCGTCAGCGCCTATTTGCGGATGACACGGCGAACCGCTCGTATTCGGGAGTGAAGCGGACCTCGTTCGACTTCCGAAGCTCCTCGAGAATCGTCCGGACCACCCTCTCGCGCTTCCCGGCCATGATCGCTTTTTCGATGTCGTCTTTCGCGACGCGTTCGAACGGGAGCGGTTCGGGTTCCCTCACCGAATTGACCTTCGCGACGACGAACAGCTCGGGGGATTCCCCGCCTGCCTTGATGCGGATCGGGGTCTTCGAATACGTTCCCGCCCCGATCTTCTTGACCGCCGAGAATTCGGGCGCAATCGACTGCTCGGGCACGAAGCCCAGCCGCCCTCCCTTGATCGACTTGTTGTCGGACCAGCTCTCGGCGACTTCTTCGAACGAAGTTCCCCCGGCGAGCAGATCGTATATCCTTTCGAGGCGTGCCTCCGATTTCGTTTCGATCAGCGATATGTCGAGGGCGCGCGGCAGAGTGAACGCGGCGCCGTTCTTTTCGTAGTATTCCCTCGTCTCTGCCCGGGTCACCTCGATTTCCCGGCAGCGGTAGTTGACGTACTCCCGCGCGTAGACGGACTCCCGCAGCAGCTTCTCGCGGAGCAGGAGCTCCGGCCTCGCGTTTTTCAGGCCGAGTCGGTCGACTTCCCGCGAGACGGCGAAATCCTCGACCCGCTTGTTGAGGATGATTTCGAGCGACGATTCGCTGTGAATGAACCCGATGTCGGCGGGATCGAGCATATCTCCGAGGAAAAATTCGACGTCGTCGATCTTGATCACCGATTTTTGCAGAAGAGGGCCGGGATCGCTGTTTTCCGCCCGGGCCTTGAGGTATTCGGAGATGAGGCGCTGGTCAACGACGACCGCATGTCCGGCCGCGAGCCGCGACCTGTTTTCGTCCAGTTTCTTTTTCGTCTTCTCGCGGTTGAACCGTTCCCGGTTCGAGGCGAGCCATTCCGTTTTCTGCGTCTCGGCCGATTTGCGGTCCAGGATCCGGAACACGGAATATCCCAGTCGCGTCGGGAGGACCGCCGAATATTCCCCGACGGCCAGGGGGAATATCGATTCTATGGTTTCGGGTTCGTAAATCGTGGAAGTCCGTTTGACGTAGCCGATTTTTCCGTCGTTCTTCCTTGTCAGGCCGATGGTGTTCCGCAGGACCAGGTTGTCGAAGCTTTCGCCCTGAACGGCCTGCAGGCGTAACCGTTCCGCCTTTTCCGGGGTGTCGACGATCAGTTGCTGGACCGAGATCATTTCTTCGAATGGCGGCGCCGCCTCGAGCATTTCCCGATCCGTCACCGGTGAAGTCGAGGCGGCCAGCTGCTCGAGGTAGAGCTGGTTCCAAAGCTTGTTGGCGCGTGTCTCGATCCGGGAGCGGACCCGGGGCTGCTGGTCCACGCCATCGCGGACCGCGGCACCGGCCATCAGGCGGTTGTTGATCAGGGTATCGACCATTTCGGGCAGGCCGGCAGCGGGGGAGTCGCCACCGGACATGATCTCGATGAAGGTCAGCAGTTCGCGGGAGTCGACCGGGGTGCCGTTGATCGTGAAAAGCGCTTTCCGCGCGTCATCCGGCGAGGTTCGGGAGGAGACGTCCGCGAGTGCGGAGCCGCCGCCGCAAATGTCCGGGGCCCCGAGGAGAAGGGTGGCGCACGCCAATAACGCCGCATGTTTTGCGGGAAACCCGCCCGGCGCCATTCGGAACGATCAGTGCGATTGCAAGCGAGTTGGCGGCTTCGGAGTCGTCGGGGCGGGGGCCGACGGCGGAGAAGCCACG
>JANXPS010000087.1 GCA_025357175.1 Deltaproteobacteria bacterium
GTTCGTTGCGAACTTGCCCGAAGGCAGTCGTTCGATGTCGAGATCCGTCTTGAACTCGCTGTGGAACTGCTCGCTGGTGCCGTGGGCCGCGTACAGCTCGATCACTTCCTTGTCGGAGAATTTCTCCGTGTCGGGAAGGGAAGTCCACCAACCTTCCAGCGTGACCTCCGGAAGCAGCAGCGCCTGCCCGCGCTTGTCGATGGTACGTTCCGTCACGCGAACGACCCGGCGGAACGCATAATCCTGCCCGTCCTTGCTCTGCTCGACCGTCTCGCTCCAAAGCCACACGCGCTTGCCCATGCGGGCCGGAAGTTCCTTCCCTTCCGCTTGGGCGCGAGCCAGCCAGATCGCGTTTTCCTGCTTGCGCGGATTCCATTTCAGGATGTAGTCCACGCCGTTTTTATGGGCGGCGGCCAGTTCGACCCGCGTCTCGACCGCGTCGTGCGCGCTGTCCATCCGGAGCAGCAACAGCGCCTTCGTCAGCCGGCGCGCCGCGGAAAGTACCCGCAACAGGAACGGAATGAACCCGCTCTGGCTGTGCTGCTTTCCTTCCCGCAGCTCGATCTCAAGGCACCAGCCCTCCAATCCGAGATAGGCGGCAATCGGCGCGTAACCGTCGTACCCATGATAGGTGCGGGAGATCCCTTCCTTCTTCGTGCCGGAGTTGTCCATGGGGAATACGTCAATGTCCAGCGGCACGTAACCGTTCTCCATCGGCGTGACCAGACCCTGCGCCCGGTTGACGAAGTCGACCGCGCAGTAGTTGACGATGGTTCGGAACCGTTCCGCTTCGGCGTCGAACCGTTGCCGAAGCGTCTCGGAGGAAGGAACCACGGCAAGCCCGAGAGATGTCTGGAAGTAGCGGTCTTCCCGCCGGTCGGTGATGGCGTCGTAGTCGCTCTTGCCCAGGCAAAGCGGGCCCAGATAACTGCGGGCGATGTCGGCGTGGGAGATGCCGCCTACCCTCGGAGAGACGTCGTTGATCCGCTTCTTGAAATCCGTGAAGCGGTTGATGCAGGCGCCGACCAGCGCCAGGCCCGAATGGGAGGTGTAGAACTCCTCGTTGGACTTTTCCAGGATGAAGCGTTTCATCAATTTCACCTGCCGGGTGAGTTTTCAGCAGGACGTACGATAGCACGATTGTGCAATAATATCAATATGTTATCTGCGCAACGAAGGCATTTTCAAGTATCTGTCCTCACGGAGTCAGGTTTACTGCAATACAAACAATCCGTCTCAACATATGCCTCAAGGATATTGAAAATGGAGGTCGTGATGAGGGATAGTGGAATTTGACGGCCGCGAGGGCCGTACTCTCTCGAGATCGTGGCCCGGAGATCAATATGAAAAGCCCGTTCATCGCAGCTGCCCTCCAGTTCCAGGTAGAGCTCGCGGAGGTCGATCGAAACGCCAAACGCGCCTTCGGGCTGATCGCCGACGCCGCCCGCAGTGGGGCCAGATTGTGCGTCCTCCCCGAGATGTGGAGCAGCGGATTCGCGAACGACCGCCTGGCGACCCTTTCCGGCAGCACCCCGGAACTGCTCTACGATCTCCGGAAGCTGGCGGAAGCGCACGGGATGGTCATCGCCGGCTCGCTCCCCGAACGGGTCGGGCGTGCCGTCTACAACACGATGTACGTCATCAACAAAAACGGCGTGATCACCGGCCAGTACCGGAAAGCGCACCTGTTCAGCCCGTCCGGCGAGCACAAGGCGTTCAGGGCCGGCAGCTCGGCCGCCGTCATCCACACCGACCGGGGTGTCGTGGGGCCGCTCATCTGCTACGACCTCCGCTTTCCCGAGTTGGCGCGCAAATATTATCTCGAAGGGGCCACGCTCCTCTGCGTCTCGGCGCAGTGGCCCGCCGCCCGCAAGGCCCACTGGGATGCGTTGCTCACCGCGCGGGCAATCGAAAACCAGCTGTTCGTGATCGCGGCGAACGCCGTCGGAACATCCGGAGAGTTCACCTTCCCCGGCGGTTCGGCGATCGTGTCGCCGCTGGGCGAGCGGCTGGCCGAAGGCGCCAACGAGGAGGCGGTCGTGACGGCGTCGATCGACCCGGCCGAAGTCGACAAATTTCGAAGGAGGATTCCTTGCCTGGAAGACCGCAACGAACGGGCCTACCGGAAGAGCCGTCAAAAAAGGTAATCTCGCGCAAGGCCGCCCGGGAGCTTTTCGCCCGGCTTCGCACCGAGGGGCGCAAGGTCGTCTTCACGAACGGCTGCTTCGACATCCTGCACGCGGGGCACGCGCAATACCTGCGCAAGGCGGCCGGGCTCGGCGACGTGCTGGTGGTGGGGCTCAACAGCGACGCCTCGATCCGGCGCCTCAAGGGTGAGGGAAGGCCCGTGCAGCATCAGCGCGACCGCGCCTACCTGCTTGCTTCGCTCGCCTGTGTTTCGTTCGTGGTGGTTTTCACGGAAGACACGCCGGCCACGCTGATCGAGGCCATCGTGCCGAATGTGCTGGTGAAGGGCGCCGACTGGAAGGGCAAGGAAATCGTCGGCGGCGAGTTCGTTCGGGCGCACGGGGGGACCGTCAAGACCATCCGCTTCCTGGCCGGCCGGTCGACGACCTCGATCATCGCGAAAGCGGCATCCGGCGGGCGGGGATAAAGGAAGGACTGATCAGCCGGCGGCGATCCGCTTGACCGCCGAGAGAAACTTTCCGATCTCCCGCCGGGTGGTGAACGGCCCGGGACTCACGCGTACCGTGCCCTGGGGGAAGGTTCCCAGCGTCCGGTGGGCATTGGGCGCGCAGTGGAGCCCCGCGCGCAGCAGGATGCCCGCCTCGCGTTCGAGCCGCCGCCCGACCTCGCCCGGATCGGCCCCTTCGATGTTGAAGGAAAGCGCGCATCCCCGCTTCGATGGATCCTCCGGCCCGTAAACGATCGCCCCCCGAATCCGCCGCATTCCTTCGAGCAGCTCCGAGACCAGGGCCACTTCCTTCGCCCGGATGCCATCGACCCCTTTTTTCAGGAGCCACGCGAGGGCGACCGACAGACCCGCGATCCCGACGCTGTTCGGCGTGCCCGACTCCAGGCAGTCCGGGTAGAAATCGGGCTGGTGGTCGTCCTCGGACCGGCTGCCCGTCCCCCCCTCGATCAGCGGAACCAGCGGAACCCCTTCGCGGACGAACAGGAAGCCGGTGCCCTGCGGTCCCAGCAGGCCTTTGTGGCCGGCCGCGGCCAGCAGGTCGACAGGCAGCGTCGAGAGGTCGATCGGAAAGGCGCCCGCCGTCTGGGCGGCGTCGATCAGGCTGAATACACCGCGCGCATGCGCGGCCCGCACGATCGTCTCGACCGGCTGGACCGCCCCCGCCACGTTGGAGGCGTGCGTCACCGCCAGAAGCCGCGTTTCGGGGCGGATCGCGGCGATCATGCCGGCGGCATCCACCGTTCCGGTCGCGTCGGCGGGAACGACAGTCACGGAAACGCCCGCGCTTTCGAGCCGGCGCAACGGACGCATGACCGAATTGTGTTCGACGGACGTCGTGACGACGTGGTCGCCGGACCTCAGCAGTCCCTTGATCGCCTGATTCAGCGCGCCCGTGGCGTTTTCCGTGAACACGAAACGCGAACTGTCGCGAAAGCCGAAAAGTTCGGCCAGCCGCTCGCGCGCGGTGAACAGGTCGCGGGCCGACCCGATGGAAAGCGCATGCCCGGAGCGGCCGGGATTGCCCGCGCGGCAGATGGCGCCCGCAACCGCCTCGGCGACTCCCGGTGGCTTGGGCAGGGATGTCGCAGCGTTGTCGAGATAGATGTAATCCTTGGTGTTGGGCATGGGGTCAGGACTCCGACGGGATGATCAGGACGCGGCCGCGCCGAATCTTCCGGCCGTCCTTGAGCTTGTTGCGCCGGGAGAGTTCGTCCACGGTCAAGCCGTATTGCCGGGCGATTTTCTCGAGCGTCTCCCCTTTCCGGACGATGTGGCGGACCGTTTTCCCGGGGGAAGCGGGAGGCGGCGTGGCATCGTCCCCGCTTCCGGAAACTTCGCCCGCGGCTTTCGCCGGGGACCTCGCGCCTGCCCCCTTTTTTGCGGGCAGGGACGCCTTCGTCGCGGAACCGCTCTTTCCGGCGGCCGCGCCGCCATCTTTTGCATCCGTTGCGAGGATCACGAGACCGCCTTCTTCGTCGGACCCGCGCCCCGGAATCTTGAGGTGCGTCCCCGACCTGATCCGGGCTCCGCTCGCCAATCCGTTCGCCCGGGCGAGCGCCGAAACGGAAACGCCCGCCCTTTTCGCGATCCTTGAGAGGGTATCTCCCTTGCGGGCGGTCACCAGGCCGCCGCTTTTTTTCGAGCGTGCCTGCCGACGCCCCCGTTTTCCCCGGCGCCCTTCGTCGGAGCGCAACTGCGCCATCTGGAGCTGGTCGGCCGACAGTTCCTTGCCCGGAACGGCGTCCTCGGAACCGAGGCCGGTGACCGGTATCACCAGCTTCGCCGATTTCTTCAAGGCGCTCCCGCTCAGCCCGTTGAGCTCCCGGATGTTCGCGGCGGAGGAATCGTATCTTTCGGCCAGCGATTCCAGCGTCTCGCCCCTTGCGGCGGTATGAAGAACGAAGGTGACCCTGGCGTCTTCGCGAATCTCGTCAAGGTGTTCCTGGACGACCCGGCCGTAGCTGAGCGGCACCCTGAGCGCGTACGAGGGCCGCGTCGGCGGCGTGCAGAAACGGCGCAGTTCCGGGTTCCACTCCCGCAGGGAATCGTAGGGCACTCCGATGATTTCGCCGAGCGCCTCGAGGTCTATTCCGCCCGGCACTTCGACCTTGTCGAATTCGAGCGGCGACTGGTACTCGACGCCCCCGAACCCGTACTTGCCCGGTTCCTTCGCGATGGTCTGCGCCGCGATCATCTTGGGGACGTAGTCCTTGGTTTCCGGCGCGAGGTAGCCGTACTTGATGAGCTGGGCGTATTCGTTGGACTTGTAGCGGTCGACGGCCCGCGAGATCTTCCCCTCGCCGGCGTTGTACGCCGCAGTCGCCAGCTGCCAGGAATCGAACATGCCGTAAAGGTCTTTCAGGTACGACGCCGCCGCGTGCGTCGATTTCTCGTAGTCGCGCCGCTCGTCCGCCCACCAATCGATCTTGAGACCGTATCGTTTGCCCGTCTCGGAGATGAACTGCCAGGGACCGGCCGCTTTCGCGGTGGAGTATGCCTTGGGGGAGAAACCGCTTTCGATGAGCGCCAGGTAGATCAGGTCGCCCGGCAACCCGTACTTGTTGAGGATGTCCTTCATCAACGTCGCGTACTTTCCCGAGCGGGACAGGTATCGCTCGAAGTGGCCGCGGCCCGCCGACTGGAAGTAGCGCATCCACTTGTCGACCCGGGTGCCCAGCCCTTCCGGGATGGTGTTCCGGATCTTCCCCTCGTCACCCGGGAGCCGCTCGAAAATATCGTGCGCCGCCGGCTCCACGTCGGTTTCCTTGTTCCGCTGCACCTGGAAATCGACCTCGACCGGGGAAAGGACGACGTCGGGTTTTTTCTCTTCCGGGGGTGGCGCCATGATGACCGGCGGGGGTTCGACCGGGAGTCGCGAGGGCACGTAGGCGTCCGGCACCATCGTGGAAGTGGGCTGGGCAGGCTGGGCGACGGCCGGGACGGGTTGGGCAACGGGCGGGACGGGCTGGGCGACGGCCGGGGCCGGCTGGATGACCGCCGGGGCGGTCGGAGGAGGTGTGGCCTGGATGACCGGGACGGCAGGCGATGCCGGGCCGGCCGTGACGGGGGCCGCTTGCGCCGGTGACGAAGCAGGCGCTGCGGCCGCGCCACGTCTTGGACAGCCTATCCCCATGACCGTGAAAACGGCCAGAGTCGCGGCAGCCGATCTCAGGAACCGTCGGTGAAACAAAGATATCAAAAAAGGACCTCTTCATATTCCCCGGTCGCAAGGAGACGATGGACCGAGGCGGGTGTCAGCGGTACGGCCCGGAGCGTTTCGAGGGCCAGGGCAAGCGTCGGCTCGGGGAGACGCACGGCCAGACCGCAATCGGAGGTCAGCCGTCTCGGGACCGGAATGAGCCGGACTCCGACGCCGCCACGCTTCAACGCCTTTTCCGCTGACAGAACCTGGTGGGTCCCCCGGAAGATCAAAACCACTTCCGGGCATTCGGAACGGCCCAACGTCACCCCCGAAGCGGGACAAAAGCCCGACATACCATTATAATCGAACCATGCCGCCCATTGTCTCCGGAATCCTCCCCCCCCAAGGATGGCTCATCCTTGCGATTGCCGTCGCCGCCCTGGCCCTCAACCTGCCGTTGGGCTACCTGAGGGAGGGGGTTCGCAAATTTTCCCCGGCCTGGTTCATCTACGTCCACCTCTCCGTCCCGGTAATCGCCGCGCTGCGCATTTTCAACCACCTCAGCTACTGGCTGATCCCCGTCTTCATCGGTTGCGCGGTCGCCGGCCAGCTGATCGGCGGAAAGCTTCGCCGGGCGCGAAAAGGAAGCGGGTGATGCGCAGGCGGGGGTCCCACCGGACAAGGGCCAGGCACCCCGACCCGATTTCATCGGCGGTCGAGGAAATGCTCGGGAAGCTGGGAATG
>JANXPS010000124.1 GCA_025357175.1 Deltaproteobacteria bacterium
TAGCGCCACGCGGGGGCTCCCTTCCCGGGGGACGACTTGCCGGCCCATCCCTGGGCCGTCTGCGTCTCCATACCCCTCGCGGCCCCATCCATGGGGCCTGAACCTGCTCGGGGCATAGGCCCCCGTCCAGGGACCCCCGCTCAGGCGTACGCCGGAGAGCGTGAGGCCTCGGATCGGTGGGGGGGGGCTCTTGACGGCCCCCCTCCCTCTAGAACTTGTACGTGAAGCGCAGCGTCGAGCGGTTGCCCTGCGGGCGGTTCTCGGCGGCCATTTCCCAGGCGGTCTTGAGGCCGATCGAGAAGCGGTCGTCCACGATCCAGTGGGCGGCGGGTCCGATCGCGAAGACCTGTTCCTTGGATCCGGTCACTTTACCGTTGGGGGAATCGTCTTCCGTCAGCTGCTTGAGATAGTAGCCGGCAACCGAGCCGCGAAGGTTTTTCCTGAACGCGTATTCGACCGAGTAGTTCGCGTGGAATGCCTGTCCCGGCGTTACCTTTGTAGAGGAATGGTTGAACGGGCTTGCCGAAACGTCGTCGTTTTCGGTGCTGTAGGTGTAATGGAGCCGCCACGAGGTGGAGAGCTCGGGCGTCAGGAACAGGGTGAAGGCGTAGTACGGCTCGATGACCCACGTGTTGGAACCGGGGTTGAGCGCGTACTTCCTGTCGTACTGGCCGGTCGGCATCGATACGTCGAGCTCGACACGCTGCAGGAACGGCCGTCCGAAGAGCGTCGTGTCGAACCACTGCAGGAACGGCCCGACGGTGACATCGCCCAGCAACGCAGGGTTGGCCGGCAGCCCGTCCGCGCTGATCGAAACGATCGGCAGCAGGAAGTCGGCGCCGAGATTCGCCCCGCCTACCTTGTGCGGATAGATGTGGATCAGCTGGTTCATGGAAAGGAGCGCCGCCACGCTTGCATCACCGACGGGCGTTTCGCCCCATGCGCTGCCGCTCTTGCCCTTGATCCGGTCGGAGCTGTACGCCTGGATGTACTCGGTGAAGTAGGTGCCGGGACCCGGAGGGCCGCCGTCGAGAATGTCGGTCAGGCCCAGGTTCATCGGCGGCTGGTTGAACGCCCCCGCGGGTTGCACCGCCAGCGCCGCGAGCGCGCCGGTTGCGATGATCATTGCGGCCAAGACCTTTTTCATCCGTTCCTCCGTATAGGCGGGTATTTGCAGACTCGGGATTTTACACCGGATTGTCGAGAATCCGGCGGACCTTTCGCGCAAGATCGTTGAGCGAAAACGGTTTCGGGAGCAGGTGGACTTCGGGATCGAGACCGCTGTCCGTTTCGACGAGGCCGTCCGTGTATCCGCTGTAGAAGAGCGCGCGGACATCCGGATTGAGCGCCCGGGCCGCCTCGAGAAATTGCCGCCCGTTCATCCGGGGCATGACGAGATCGATCAGCAGCATGTCGATCCGGGCGCTTTCGGCGCGGTAGATCTCGAGCGCCTCGGCGCCGTCGGGGGCGACCAGAACCGTGTAGTCGAACCGTTCGAGCATCTCCTTGACCAGGCCGCGCAGCGCCTCGTCGTCCTCGGCCACCAGGATCGTCTCGTGGCGGGCAGAGCCCGGAACCGGGGCGGAAACCGACTCCTTCCG
Source organism: Deltaproteobacteria bacterium (assembly GCA_025357175.1). Classification (GTDB taxonomy): domain Bacteria; phylum Desulfobacterota; class Deferrimicrobia; order Deferrimicrobiales; family Deferrimicrobiaceae; genus JANXPS01. The sequence continues at coordinate 1,602 of JANXPS010000124.1, forward strand.
ACTTTCGACCGGCCCTCCGGCCGGAAGCGAGATATCGATGCGGGTTCCTTTTCCGGGCTCGCTTTGGACGGCAATCGACCCCTTGTGCTGGCGGATGATCCCGTAGACCATCGCCATGCCGAGCCCGGTCCCCTTGCCGACCTCCTTGGTCGTAAAAAACGGATCGAAGATCTTGTCCAGAGTCGCCTCGTCCATCCCCTCGCCCGTATCGGTCATCCGGAGTGAGACCCGGCCAACCCCGGCCCGGGTCTCAAGCGTCAGCCTTCCGCCTCCGGGCATCGCATCGGCCGAGTTGGTCGCGAGGTTCATGACCACCTGCTCGATCTGCACCGGGTCCGCGATCACGGAAGTCTCTTCGTCGCAGAAATCGGTCGCGAGTTCGATGTCCTCGCGAATGAGGCGGCGAAGCAGCGAAACCATCCCGCGAAGCAGCTCGTTGAGCGAGACGGGCCGCATCCTCAGCACCTGCGTGCGGCTGAACGCGAGCAGCCCCCGCGTCAGCTCGGACGCCTTTTCGGCAGACACGGCGATGTTCCTCGGATAATCCGTCAGCGGGTCGCCGGGCGGCAGCTTCGCTTCCAAAAGGTTCGCATAGCCGATGATCGCGGTCAGGATGTTGTTGAAGTCGTGGGCGATGCCGCCGGCGAGCTGCCCGACCGCCTCCATCTTCTGGGCCTGCCGCAGCTGCTGCTCCAGCTGGTGATGTTCGGTCACGTCTCGAACGATGCCACGAAGGGCGACGAATCGGCCCGAATCGTTCCGGATCGCGGACGCGGTGACCGAGACCTGGATCTCCCGGCCGTCGTATCGCCGGAACCGCAGCTGGAAATCGTTGACCTCGCCGATCTCCCCGAGCCGTTCCATGAGGATCTCCCGATCGTCGGGGTTGACGTAGAGATCCCGTGCAACGTGGACGCCGAGCAGATTCTCCTTCGACGGATATCCGAGCATCCGGATGCCCGACGGATTGACGTCCAGCATCGTCCCGTCGGGCGACGAGAAAAAAACCATGTCGCGCGAATCCTCGAACAGCGTCCGGTATTTTTCCTCAGACTCCCGCAGGCTCCGTTCGATCTGGAGCCGTTCCAGCACTTCCCGGTTCAACACGTCGATCGAGCTTCGCAGCCGGATCGCCATGTCATTGAAGGAACGGGCCAGTTCGCCCACCTCGTCTTCGCGGTCCACGGAAACCGGGTTTTCCCAGATTCCGGCGGCGAGCGCCCGCGCAGATGCGTTCAGCGCGACGATCGGGCGCGTCACCCAGCGGGCGGTGCCCCAGCCGGTCGCCGCGGCCGCCGCAAGGCCCAGCAGCCCCAGAAGCACGATGTTGCGGCTGTTGGCGGCCACAGGGGCCATGAAATCGGATTCGGGCAGGATGACGGAGATGATCCAGTCGATTCCGGGCCCTTTGCGGAACGGGACGCTTTCGACGAGATACCGCCGACCGCCGATCTCGAAGCTGTCCCGAAAGGGACCCGACAATTTCCGCAGCCCGCCGGGCATGCCCTCCAGCAGTTTCGCCGCACCCGAAATCATGGCGACGCCGCTGTCGGATGCCCTCATCCGGGTGAGCGATTCGGCGCCCGCCGCGGAATGGAACGGTTTTTCCCCGGTCGAGGAGGCGATCATCTCGCCGCTTCGCTCCATGATGAACAGCTGACCGGTCCGCCCCACGGGGATGCGCCCGAGAAAATCGTTCAATTGCGACAGCGAAACGTCGATCATGAATACGCCGAGCAGGGTGTTGTCGACGCCGTACCAAGGGACGACATTGGACAGGTCGAGCCGCTTCCCGGTCGCGGATACGCTGACCGGCGTCCATGTGGCGCCGCCCGCATTCAGGGCGGTCAGATACCAGTTCCGGCTTCGGGCGTCGTATCCCGGGTGGTCGCTCAGGATCCGGGAGCTCCGGTTGCCCTCCGCGTCCGACTCGAAACGGCGGATCGCACCCCCTGTCATGCGACGGTCTGCGATGACGACGTAATTCTCGGCCCGGTTCGCCCCCACGAATTCGCCGGCGGCGTTCGCGAACGCGACGGTGCCCACCCATTCGGCCTGCGATTCCTCCTTGCGGAAGAAACGGGCCGCGGAGTCGGGGTCTTCGAGATGCAGCAACCCCTGCCGCGCGGCCACCAGGTTGGACTGGTTCAGCCGGGCGGCGGAATCGAGAAAGTGGCCGACGCGCTCGTCGACGCGGGAGACGATCTCCTCCCGCAGCGACAGCGAGAGTTCGCCGATCGCCTCCCGGCTGGCGCGATAGGAAAACAGACCGATCAGCGCGGCGGGAAGAACCGCGAGCAGGATGAAAAGAAGGACGATGACGGTTCGCAGCGGGAGACGATTCGGGAATGACGGGCGGAAGTCTTTGACCATGTTCCTATCTCAGCACACCGTTGCCTCCGGATCAATCGGAAGCGGCCGCAATGTGGGTTAATATGTCCGGATGCTTCGCATGACCGAGATATTCGCCAGCATCCAGGGGGAATCGTCCCATGCCGGGTTGCCGTTCGTCTTCGTCCGGCTGACCGGATGCAACCTGCGCTGCCGATACTGCGACACGACCTATGCCTACGACGGCGGAACCGATGTCGCGATCGACGACGTCATCCTGCAGGTCGGGGCGTTCGCCATTCCCAGGGTCGCGGTTACCGGCGGCGAACCGCTCCTGCAACCCGGCGCGTTCGACCTGGTGCGCCGACTGCTCGACCTCGGACACCCCGTTCTCGTCGAGACCAACGGGACGGTGCCGCTTGCAGCCCTCGACCCGAGGGCGGTCAAGATCATGGACGTAAAGTGCCCGTCTTCGGGGGAAGCGGACAAGATGGTGTGGGAAAATTTCGGTGCACTGACGGCGCGGGACGAGGTCAAGTTCGTCATCGCCGACGCCGAGGATTACGCCTACGCGAAAGAGGTGATCGCGAAATACCGCCCGGCGCACGACTTCAATCCCCTGCTGTCGCCCGCCTTCGGATCGATGCCGCCCGACCGGCTTGCGGGATGGATCGTCTCAGACGCGCTCGACGCCCGCTTCCAGATCCAGCTGCACAAGGTCGTGTGGGATCCCTCCCGTCGCGGGGTCTAGCGAACGCCTTGCCGCCTAGGACGCCAGGTATTCCTTGATCTTGGCGGCGAGCGTCTCGTAGATCCGCATGCACGCCTTTTCGTCCTTTTCAAGCAGCGTCACGCGGAAGCCCTGCAGGCCCGTGTTGAACGACGACAGCGGCACCACGCAGATTCCGGTGCTCGCGAGCAGGTAATAGACGAACCGCTTGTCGGGAGAGACGCCCGGCACGTCGACCAGCCCTTCGACCAGGGCGCGCACCTCGGGGTTGCCGATCGGCAGCTTCTGCTTCCCGTTTAGCAGCCCCTCCGTAAACGATACCGCCATGTAGAAGGCGCCGTTGGTCCGGTTGACGACAAGGCCCGGCACCGTCTTGAGGAAATCGTAGGTGATGTTGCTGTTGCGCTCGTAGCAGGCGATCCGTTCCTTGAGATACGGCTGGTATTCAGGATGGCGCATGATCGCCGGGATCACCGTCTGCGGGAGCGAGGTCGAGCACACCTCGTTCATCTTCGAGGACAGGATCGTGTTGATGTAGCGCTGGAACTGCACGTCGCGGCCGTAGTTGTAGACCTCGACCCAGCCGCAGCGCGACCCGGGCCACGGCAGCTCCTTGGAAATCCCCTTCATCGCCAGCGACGGCAGGTCGCCGACCACGTCCGAGATCGGGACGGTCTTCTCGCCGTTGTAGACGATGTTGTTGTAGACCTCGTCGGCGACGAGGAACAAGTCGTGCTCGCGGCAGACGGCGACGATCTCGCGCAGCGTTTCCGCCGGGTAGACCATGCCGGTCGGGTTGTCGGGGTTGATGATCATGATGCCGACGACCTGCGGATTGTAGCGGGCGTAGTTGCGCAGCGCCTCCATGTCGGGGTACCAGCGGTTGGCCGGATCGAGCGGGAAGGCGATGGGCGAGGCGGTGGCGTGTCCCGCCTCGCCGAGCGAATGCGTCGTGTAGGTCGGCGACGGGACGAGCACGCGCGCCGGCGGCCGGAGCGCTCCGTAGACCTTGGCGATCGCGTCGCCCAGCCCGTTGAAGAAGATGACGTCGTCGGGAGTGATCCGCGTCCCGCCGCGCCGGTTGGTCGTCTCGCAGATGAACTCGCGCGTCTCGAGAACGCCTCGGGTGGGGCAGTATCCCCACGTCTCGTTCTGCCGGGCGGCGTTCGCCACGATCTCCTTCATCCAGGCCGGGATCACCTCGCCCTTGACGATCGGGTCGCCGATGTTCTCCCACTGGATGCGGACGCCGTGCGCCTGCAGCTTCTCCGCAACGTTGACGATGTTGCGGATTTCGTAGTTCATCCCTCCCGCGCCCGGGAGCACCAGGTCCTTGCGCATGACTTTGCCCTCTCCTGCGTTCTTGTCCGTGGGTCCGAAGCCGCCGGCCGAGGCCGTTCAGCCCTGCTTCAGATTTTTCCGGATCCGCTCGACCGCCTCGATCACGTTCTCCCGGTTCCCGAACGCCGAAAGACGGAAATAGCCCTCCCCGCTGGGTCCGAAGCCGCTGCCCGGCGTGCCGACCACGTTGCATCCGGTCAAAAGCTTGTCGAAGAAATCCCACGACGAGATGCCGCCCGGGGTTTTGAGCCAGATGTACGGCGCGTTGACGCCACCGAAAACGGTGACCCCCGCGGCGCTCAACCCTTCGCGGATGATGCGGGCGTTCTCCATGTAATAGTCGATTATCTCTTTGGTCTGGCGCCATCCCTCGTCGGAATAGACCGCGGCCGCCGCCTTCTGCACGGGATAGGAGACGCCGTTGAACTTGGTCGTCTGCCGGCGGTTCCAGAGCTTGTTGAGTTCGACGGTCTTCCCGTCCCGCGTCTTCGCTAGCAGTTCCCCGGGCACCACGGTCAGCGCGCAGCGGACGCCCGTGAAGCCGGCCGTCTTCGAGAAGGAGCGGAACTCGATTGCGCACTTTTTGGCGCCCTCGATCTCGTAGATCGAGTGCGGGATGGCCGGGTCGGTGATGAACGCCTCGTACGCCGCGTCGAAGAAGATGATCGAATCGTTCGCGAGCGCGTAGTCGACCCACCCCTTGAGCTGCTCCTTCGTCGCCACGGCCCCGGTCGGGTTGTTGGGAAAGCAGAGGTAGATGATGTCGACCTTCTGCGACGGATAGGCCGGGAAGAAACCGTTGGCCTCGGTGCACGGCATGTAGACGAGGCCCTTGTAATAGCCCTTCTCGTCGGCCTCGCCGGTGCGGCCGATCATCACGTTGGTGTCGTTGTAGACGGGATAGACCGGATCGCCGATCGCCACCGTGTTTTCGAGCGAGAAGATGTCGAGGATGTTGGCCGTGTCGCACTTCGAGCCGTCGGATATGAAAATTTCGGAGGTCTTGAGCGATACGCCCAGCGGCTTGTAAGACTTTTCGATGATCGTGTCGATCAGGAAGTCGTAGCCCTGCTCGGGGCCGTACCCCATGAACGACTTTTCGACGCCCAGCTCGTCGACCGCCTCGTGGAACGCCTTGAGGATGGCCTGCGGCAGCGCCCGGGTTACGTCCCCGATCCCCAGACGGATCACCTTCGCCTGCGGATTGGCCTCCGCGAACGCGCGAACGCGCCGCCCGATCTCGGGAAAGAGGTATCCTGCCTTGAGCTTCAGATAATGTTCGTTGGCCAGCGCCATCGCGGTTTCTCCTGGGTCAAATGGTAGAATATGATAACACCCGTTCGCGCCTTGGAAAGGACCCGTTTGCCCATTTCGACAAAAGTCGGCGACACGCTCCGGCTGCTATACAGGGCGGCGAATCCGGGGCGCGGGCGCCGCGCTTTTCCCTACAAGCTCACCTTCGTCGCGACCGAGCGGTGCAACCTGCGCTGCCGGGCATGCCGCGTCTGGGAAAGCGGCGAAGCCGGACTTCCGCTGCCGGACATCCGCACCTTTTTCGCCCGCTCGAACCGCTTCTCGTGGATCGACGTGACGGGCGGCGAAATCTTCCTGCGCGACGACATCGTCGACGTCTTTGCGGCCATCGTCGAAAACAGCCGGAATCTCGCGCTGCTCCACTTCCCGACCAACGGCTTCCTGACCGACACGATCGTTGCCGCCACCCGCGCCATCCTCGGGATGAAACCGGGGCGCCTCGTCGTCACCGTGAGCGTCGACGGCCCCCCGGCGCTGCACGACGCGCTTCGCGGCGCGGAGGGCAGCTTCGACCGGGCGCTCGAGACGTACGCCAGGCTGCGCGAGCTTCCGGGCTGCGCCCCGTACCTGGGCATGACGCTTTCAGGCGACAACCTGTGCGCCGTCGACGATACGCTGTCCGCCGTCCGCCGCCGCGTTCCCGGCCTGAAATCGACCGATCTTCACGTCAACCTGTTCCAGCACTCGGAACATTACTATCGGAACGCCGAAAGCGCCCGGCCCGACCTCGGACCGCTGTCGCGCACCCTCCGATCGCTGCACGCCGCGCGGGGCTTTTCCCTGTCCCCCTTGAACCTGGTCGAGCGACGGCACCTGGCGCTCGCGCAGCGGTACCTCGAGACGGGCCGGTGCCCGATCCCCTGCCAGGCGCTCTCGGCCAGCTGCTTCGTCGACGCAAAGGGCACCGTCTTCCCGTGCGTCACCTGGAGCCGTCCGCTGGGCAACCTCGCCGACTTCGGCTTCGACCTCGCGAAACTCTGGAAGTCGCCGGAGGCGGTCGCGTTGCGGGAGGAGATCCGTGCCGGACGGTGTCCCGGTTGCTGGACCTCCTGCGAATCGATCCCCGCAATGGCCGCACAATGGTGGCGAACCC
>JANXPS010000144.1 GCA_025357175.1 Deltaproteobacteria bacterium
CTCGACCCCGGCGGCTTTCTGGGCGGGCTCGAAGACGAAGAGTACGCCCGGCTGGAGCAGCTGCCCCCGGAGGCCCATACCGAGCTGGACATCAACATCGGCGAGTGGCTGCTGGCCGACGCGGTGCTGCAGGTGGACGGCGAAGGGGTCTTCGCGCTCGACCTGGTGCTCGGAGAAGGCGGCCCGCTGCTGCCGCCGAACAGCCGCGAGTGGCTGATCGCGGCGAGCGAGCGCCCGATGAGCCTCTACGACGTGATCCGCGTCATTCCGGGCGAGGGGCTCGATCTGCGCGACCTCGTCTATCCCGCCGATCCGCCGGTCCGGGTGCGGGACGAGGCGTTTTCGGGGAGCGCGCAACGCGGCGACATATTCGGCGGCCGCATCCTCCGCAAGGGAGACGACCGGATCCTCTCCGAGGCGTTCTACCCGATGCCGGAGGATTTCGCGCAGGACTGCCTCAACGAGATCTTTACGGAGCAGGAAGCGGCCGCGAAGGAGGCCGGCCCGTTCATCATCGACTACTGGCTGCTGGGGTTGCTCGGAGAATAAGGGGAGCGTTTCCGTCCCCCCCGTTCCTGTTGCGGGTGGCGTCTTACCGGAATATTTCGGCCAGGAACCGCTTCATCGCCTCCCAGGAGCGGTGGTCGGCCTTCCGGTTGTAGACCGCCCCGTTCAGCTTGTACTTGTCGACTTCCGGGTTGCTGAAGGCGTGCATCGCGCCGCCGTAGAGGTTGAGCTCCCAGTCGACGCCGGCATTCCGCATCTCGTCCTCGAAGGCGTTCACCTGCGGGGGAGGCACGAACGGGTCGTCACCTCCGGCCAGCACCAGGACGCGCCCCTTGATATTTTTGGCATCGTCTGGATTCGCCGTCTGGAGCCCTCCGTGGAAGCTCACCACGCCGAGAACGGGCGCGCCGCTCCGGGCCAGTTCGAGGACGGTCGTGCCGCCGAAGCAGTAGCCGATCGCGGCGATCTTCGCGGGGTCGACCCGCTTGTCGGCCTTCAGCACTTCAAGCGCCTTCGTGATCCGGGCGCGCAGCAGCGCGGGATCCTTCTTGAACTGTCCCGAAAGCTCGCCCGCCCGGGCTGCATCCTCGGTGACGATTCCCTTGCCGTACATGTCGACCGCGAGGGCGACGTACCCCAGCGCGGCCAGTTGCTCGGCCCGCTTGTCCGCGTACCGGTTCCGGCCCCACCATTCGTGGACGACCAGGACGCCCGGCCGCTTCCCCTTCGCCGCGTCGTCCCAGGCCAGGTGACCCTCGAGCACCGCATCTCCCTGCTTGTAGTTGACGGCCTCGGTCCGGACGGCGGCGGATGCCTGCGTCGCCAGGACAAGCACAACCAAAAACGCAATGAAAGTTCTCATGGCTTCCTCCGGGAAGTTGATCGATGACATGGCTTCGATGCCGAGAAGCCGCGGACGGTTCAGGGCGACGCCCGGCGCGGAGCTTGATCTGCCGCTCGGGAAGTGACCCGCGTGATATGATTTCCCCGACCATTTCACAATGAAAAAGGAGCCCCCGATGGCGTTTCGCGATCTCCGCGAATTCATGTCCGCGCTGGAAAAGCGCGGCGAACTTGTGAAAGTGAATGCCCCGGTTTCCTCCGAGCTCGAGGTCGCCGAGATCGCCGACCGGCTGGTCAAGACGGGCGGCCCTGCCGTGCTGTTCACGAACGTGAAGGGCGCGGCCGTGCCGCTCGCGATGAACCTGTTCGGCACGATGGAGCGGATGTGCCTCGCCCTCGGCGTGAAAAATCTCGACGAGATCGGCGCGCGCGTGGCCGACATCATCGAGCCCGAGATCCCGACCAGCTTCATGGACAAGCTCAAGATGCTGCCGAAACTGGCCCAGATGGCCGATTTCCTCCCGAAGACCGTTTCTTCCGCGCCCTGCCAGGAGGTGGTCGAGAAGGACAACGCGTCGCTCGCCTTCCTGCCGATCGTGAAGACGTGGCCCGAGGACGGCGGACCCTTCATCACGCTGCCCGCGGTGTTCACGAAAGACCCGAAGACGGGGCGCCGCAACGTCGGCATGTACCGGATGCACGTCTACGACGAGCGCACGACGGGGATGCACTGGCACATCCACAAGGGGGGCGCCGACCATTACCGGGGATTCACGAAGAAGGCCGAGCGGATGCCGGTCGCGGTCTCGCTGGGTGGCGACCCGGCGACGATGTATTCCGCGAGCGCGCCCGTCCCGCCCAACGTCGACGAGATGATGTTCTCCGGCTTCCTGCGCAAGGAACCGGTCGAGATGGTCAAGTGCAAGACGGTCGACCTCGAGGTGCCCGCCCAGGCCGAAATCATCCTCGAAGGGTACGTCGATCCGGGCGAACTGCGCACCGAGGGGCCGTTCGGCGACCACACCGGTTACTACTCGCTGGCCGACCAGTACCCCGTGTTCCACCTGACCTGCGTCACGCGACGCAAGGATGCGATCTACCCGGCGACCATCGTGGGCAAGCCGCCGATGGAGGATGTCTACCTCGGGAAAGCGACCGAGCGGATCTTCCTGCCGCTGCTGCAGAAGGTGCTCCCCGAAGTGGTCGACATGAACCTGCCGATCGAGGGAATCTTCCACAACTTCGCCTTCTTCTCGATCGACAAGAAATATCCCGGCCACGCCCGCAAGGTGATGAGCGCGGTTTGGGGCATGGGGCTTCTCATGTTCTCGAAGTTCGTCGTGGTCTTCGACTCCGACGTCAACATCCAGGACCTGTCGGAAGTGGTCTGGCGGATCGGCAACAACGTCGACCCGAAACGCGACACGATGATCGTCGAGGGGCCGGTCGACGCGCTCGAGCACGCCTCCCCGATCCCGCACTACGGCTCCAAGATGGGAATAGACGCGACGCGCAAGTGGGCCTCCGAGGGCTTTGCCCGCGAGTGGCCGGGCGACATCGCGATGCCCAAGGAGGTCGTCGACCTCGTCACGAAGCGCTGGAAGGAGTACGGGTTCTAGCCGATGTTCCGCCGAATCGCCGTCTACATGGAGATGATCAAGATCGCGCATACGGTGTTCGCGCTGCCGTTCGCCCTGATGGGCATGTTCCTCGCCGCGCGCGAGATCGGGCGGCCGCACGCGCTGCCCTCGATCACGACCGTGGGCTGGATCATCCTCGCGATGGTCGGGGCGCGCAGCGCGGCGATGGGCTTCAACCGGATCGTCGACGCCGAAATCGACGCGAAGAATCCGCGCACGATGGGGCGGGCGATCCCTGCGGGGTTGGTCGACCGTCGTTCGGCGCTCAAGTTCACCGTGCTGTTTGCGGCGTTGCTGGTATTTTCGGCCTACAAGCTCAATCCGCTCTGCTTTCATCTCTCCCCGGTGCTGCTCCTGCTGCTCTTCTCCTATTCGTTCATGAAGCGCTTCACCTGGGCGTGCCACCTGGTTCTGGGGGCCTGCCTCGGCGCGGCGCCGCTGGCGGCCTGGATGGCCGTGACCGGCACATTCGATCCGCGGATGCTGGTCTTCTGCTTCGCGGTCATGTTCTGGGTGGCCGGCTTCGACATCTTCTACGCGCTGCAGGACGTCGCGTTCGACCACGCAATGGGTCTCCATTCGATTCCGCGCCTGCTGGGAGTCCGCCGGTCGCTGTGGATCGCGCGCGCATTCCACTTGGCGATGGCGACGTTACTGCTCGTGGGGTATCATGAGTTCGGGCTCGGCAACTGGTATCTTGCCGGTTGGGCTGCATGCGTGGCCACGCTCGTCTACGAGCATGCAATTGTGAAAGAAAACGATCTGTCGCGGATCGACATGGCGTTTTTCAACCTCAACGGCGTGGTCAGCCTCCTGCTGGGGCTGTTCACCTACCTCGACCTGGCGCTCTGAACGTTGCTCTCGGCGCGAGGCTCGCGAATCGAAAGGGCAAGGCGGAGTTGAGAATCCTGCTGGCGATATCCGGGGCAAGCGGCGCGGCCTACGGCGTCCGGACCGGCGAGCTGCTGGCGGCTTCCGGCGTCGAACTGCACCTCCTTGTCACGAAGACCGCCTGGGAAATCATCGCGGCGGAACTGCCCGGTGACAGCCCGTTGCCGGATGAGTTGCCTGCCCGCCAGGAGTGGCTGGCGATCCGGCTGAAGTGTCACCCCTCGTCGTTCCGCCTGCACGCCGAGCACGATTTCTCGATCCCGTTCGCCTCCGGCTCCAACCCCCCCGATGCGATGATCGTCGCCCCCTGCTCGATGGGCACCGCTGCCCGGATCGCGCACGGGTTGTCCTCCTCGGTGCTCCTGCGCTGCGCCGATGTCGTGCTCAAGGAAAAAAAACCGCTCGTGCTCGTTCCGCGCGAGATGCCGTTCTCGGCGATCCACCTCGAAAACCTGCTGGCGCTGTCGCGCGCCGGCGCCGACATCCTGCCCGCCTGCCCCGGCTTTTACCACCGCCCGCAGACGGTCGCGGAAATGGTCGATTTCGTCGTATCCCGCATCCTGTCCCGCGTCGGCATCGAGGCGGGGCTTCATGCGAAGTGGGGGGAATCACCCCAGTAAGCTGCCGAACGGATGCTAGAATACCTGCAGTCCCCGGGAGGGTTGAACCGATGAAGAAAATTCTGGTGGTTGACGACGAAGAACATATCCGGGAACTGTATCGGGACGAACTGGTCGAGCAGGGCTTCGAGGTCGACCAGGCCGAGGACGGGTTCAAGGCGCTCGAAAAGTTGACCTCGTTCAAACCCGATCTCGTGACGCTCGACGTCAAGATGCCCGGAATCGACGGCCTCGAGGTGCTGCGCCGCATCCGGGAGAAAGACGTCAACATCCCCGTGTTGCTCCTGACCGCGTTCGGCGAATTCCGGCAGGACTTCAACACGTGGGCGTCCGACGCCTATATCGTCAAGTCGGCGAACCTGTCCGAACTGGTCGACACCGTCCACACGCTCCTGGGAACCCGATGAGCGTCTTCTCGATCCTGCGCCAGGCGCTCTTCGGGAATCCGCCGCATGCGGAAAACCCCAAGGAAATTGCGCTGGCCGCCGCGCTCACGTCCGGTCTGTTCGAAGTCTCCGAGGCGATGAGCACGCGCGTCGACGACGTGCAGCGCAGTCTCGACCTGATCACTTCCGCGACCGCCTCGGTGCTGCGTGTCGAGCGGTGCATCCTTCTGCTGAAGGCGCCAGGCGAAGAAATGCTGGTCGTTCGCGCGCTGGCCGGCCTGCCCCGCGGCAAGGGTTTCGAAAAATACAGGCAGGAAATGCACGACGACCTCTTCGCGCAGATCCTTTCGAGCGGGCAAGGGATGATCGTCTCCGAAAGCCAGATGGGCAGCGACCGGAAGCTGCTGCGGCTGATGCACCGGGTCGGCGTCAAGGGATTCATCGCGGCGCCCGTTCGCGGGCCTTCGGGCGTACTCGGCGTCCTGGGCGCGGCGACTCCGATGGACGGCCGTTCGCCGGGCGACACCGACCTCAAGCTGCTCTCGGTCATGGCAAACTTCGCGGGCGTCGCCCTCGAAAACGCCAAGATGGTCACCAAGCTCGACCGGAAGGCCAGGAAACTGGCGGCGATCTTCGCGATCAGCAAAGCGCTCAACGAGGAAAAGGACCCGTCCGTCCTGTTCCAGCTCATCGTCGACCGGGCGACCGAGCTGATGGGAGCGTCGTCCGGATCGATGATCCTGGTCGACCGCGACACGGGCGTGCTGCGGATCGAGGCCGAGCAGGGGCTCGGGGAATCGGTCAAGTCCGAGATCCGGCTGCGGATCGGCGAGGGGATCACCGGCTACGTCGCTCAGGAAGGGGTGCCGATCCTGGTTACCGACGTGCGAATCGACACCCGGTATGTCGAGGCCAACCCCAACGTGCGTTCCGAGATGGCGGTTCCGATCAAGTGGGGTTCCGAGGTGGTGGGCGTCATCAACCTCGACCATTACGCGGTCGAGGCGTTTTCGGAGGAAGATCTCGAACTGCTCAACGCATTCGGCAACGTGGCCGCGGTCGCGCTGCGAAATGCGGACATCCTGGGCAGCAGATAAACCGTTTCGGGGAGCCGCTAGAGTCTTCCCGCGTTGTTGTATTTTTTCGGCCGGTGACACGCCGGCGTGCACGACCCGCCTTTTTCCGTGACCGTCACCTTGATCTTGGGCCCGTAGACGATTTTTCCGGCCGCCTCGTCCCACGCGTGGCACACCGAGCAGTTGACGCCGTCGGGCTGCCGATAGACGTGCAACCCGTGGAGGTTCTTGCCCATCGTCACGTCGCGCCAGTTGGTGTCTACGTTGAAGTCCTCTTCCTCGAACACCACGCGGGGGTGGCAGGGGATGCAGGCGGCGTACTTTTCCGGCAGGTAGGTCAGGAACTCGCCCTGCGGCAGGTGACGGAATGCGTCGCGGTGGTCGACTTTAGGGGCCGCCGGGGGAGAAATCGCCGCCGCTTCCATGGACGTGGCGGCCAGTGCGAGGACGGCGAGCGCGATGTGAGCCAAGCGGTATCGGATCATGGAAAAAGCCGTTTCCTTTTATGTTTAATTTATCAATAATAGTGGGGCGCGTACTTTGAGGCAAGGCGAGGTTTCTCCGTTGGAACGATCCGTCCTGGTAGCTCGCCCGTTATGGCCCGCACTCAATCAGGTCGCCGGACTCATCAGCGAGTCGGGTTACCACATCGAAAACGCGGTTTGCTGGTCCCGTCTGGTCGATCCCCAGTTCCCCGTCGACGGTCTCGTCGGCGTCCTGCTCGGCGAATACGGCAATACGGAAGAGGAAATCAACCTCCTGCGCCGGTTTCGGGCGCGGCGGGGTGCGTCGGGCGTGCCCGTCGTCATGGTGGGCGGCCGCAACGCACGACAAAAGGAGTCCGCGTTCCGGGACGCGGGCGCCGACCTTCTGCTGATGGCCGACGAGTCGCCCGAGACGCTGACCAACCACATACGGCCGATGCTGCGGCTCGCGGCGATGTACCGGTCACTCGAACTTCGCACGCGCGACCTGCGCGACCGGACCGGCGTCGACGATCTCACGGGGCTGCCGAACCGGCGGCAGTTCACGAACGACCTGCAGCGAAACCTCGAGATGGCGCGCCGCATCGGACGCCCGCTCTCCTGCATCATCGTCGACATCGACGACTTTCGAAGCATCAACGAACGGCACGGCCAGCCCGCGGGCGACGCGGTGATCCGGCAGTTCGGCGAGGCGCTCGACCGTGGACGGAGAGCGTACGACGCGATGGCGCGGCTGGGAGGCGACGAGTTCGCCTGGATCCTGGTCGATGCCGACCGCGAGCAGGCGCTCAATGCGGCTCAGCGGGCCCAGAGGCTTCTGACCCAGCGTGCGTACGACAGCGAGGGTGATCAGGTTACCGTGACCGCGACCTTCGGCGTGGCGTCGGCCGGCCCGGGCGTCGACCTGTCCGCCGATACACTTGTCGGCAACGCCGACCGGGCGCTATACTGGGGAAAAGAAAGCGGCAAGAACGTCATCCGCTTCTATCCGCCGAAAAGGGCCGTGAACGATGATACGTACCATTCTCATATATCCTGATCCCTTCCTGGAAAGAAAATCCGAACCCGTTCCTTCGGTCGACAACGGCATCAAGCGCCTGATCGAGGACATGTTCGAGACGATGTATGCTTCCAATGGCGTGGGGCTTGCCGCCCCGCAGATCGGGGTCGGAAAGCGCGTCATCGTGGTCGACGTGTCCGCGGTCGAGAAGGAGCATGCTCCGTTCGCGCTGGTCAACCCCGAGATCGTCGACCGGGTCGGCAGCGTCGAGGATTCCGAAGGGTGCCTGAGCGTTCCCGGCGTCGAAGGGATCGTTGCGCGGGCCGAAGAGATCGAGGTCACCGCGATCGCCGAGTCGGGCGAACCGGTCCGCTTCCGTGCCCGGAATTTCCTGGCTCGCGCCCTGCAGCACGAGATCGATCACCTCGACGGCGTACTGTTCATCAGCCGCCTGGCCGCGACTGCGGCCCGTTAGTGTTTCTCTTCCAGCCGATCTTCAAGACGATCTTCATGGGTACGCCCGCGTTTGCGGTGCCCGCGCTCAGGGCGCTCGCAAATGCCGAGAACGTCACGCTCGTGGCGACGAATCCCGACCGGCCCGCTGGACGTGGCAACGTGCTTTCGCCGCCGGCGGTCAAGGTCGAGGCCGAACGGCTGGGCATCCCCGTGTTCCAGCCCGAAAAGGCGCGCAATCCCGACGCGGTCGCCCGTTTCGCCGATGAAAAGCCCGACCTGATCGTCGTCGCCGCCTACGGTCACATTCTTCCCAAATCCATTCTCGAGATTCCGAAATACGGATGCATCAACGTCCACGCATCGATTCTGCCCCGTTACCGCGGCGCGGCGCCGATCAACTGGGCGGTGGCCCGGGGCGAGACGAAGACCGGCGTCACGATCATGCGGATGGACGCCGGGATGGATACCGGCCCGATGCTTCTGGTCCGCGAATTGCCGATCGGAGAAGACGACACGGCCGAGTCGATCTATCCGCGGCTGGCCGAACTCGGGGCCCGGGCGCTGCTCGAAGCGCTCGACAAACTTCACGACGGCAAGCTCGTCGAGACGCCGCAGGACGATGCCCTGGCGACGACGGCACCGATGCTCAAGAAGGAACACGGCAAGGCCGACTGGTCGATGGCTGCACGCGACATCCGCAATCTCGTTCGGGGGCTGACGCCATGGCCCTCCGTGACCGCGGCCCACGGCGGCAAGGGGCTCAAGCTGATCGGGGTGACGGTTGTCTCCGAGGAGGGAGCCACGGGCCCGCCGGGCGCGATCGTTTCCGCAGGAAAGGACGGCGTGGTCGTGGCTTGC
>JANXPS010000171.1 GCA_025357175.1 Deltaproteobacteria bacterium
CGCTGCCGGGAGCCACGAGGAACGGATCGTTGCCCGGCTTCAGGTTCAGGCCGGGGATGATCTTCGAGACGTTATCCGGAGTGCCGGTAATTGCGGCGGCCACGTCGAACGCCATGATCTCGCGCGTATTGGGCCCGAAGCCGGGGCCGACGTGCGTGGGCGAACCGGGACCTCCGAAGTACATGTCGTTCGCGGGATCGCCCATCGGGAACGGCGCGGGGGCGTCGGTATAGAGGATGATCCGCTTCCCGGCGAACTTGGAGAAGTCGACAAGAGCGTCGTATCGCTCGGCCGGCGCGGCGATGAGGCTGCCGCCCAACGTAATCGGGTTGAACGGACGATGCATGTTGACGTTGTCGGGCGTGGGGAGGAAGCCGCCTTCCGTCCCGATCACGATGAAGTTGGGACCCGGCAGGTTGGTCGGGTTGCCGGCCAGGTTGAGCGTGATGTTGTCGGGCGAGGCGTCGGCCACGTACGTCTGCAGGTTGAGGAATCTCGCCTGGCAGGCGTTGAGGATTCTCAGGCGGTAGCGGCGAGGCTCGACCGTTGCGACGGGGTACACGGTTCCGTTGGCCAGGAAGGTGTCTCCGAACATCTCGGGGATCACCGACGTGGGAGCGGGCGGGACCGCGCCGGTGTTCCATGTCCATTTCTTGTAGTCGTACACATGGGGATACCAGAGGGAACCGGTGGTGGTGGGGGCGCCCGTCTGCCTCCAGAGGGGATCGAAGTAGTCGATCGTCGCGTTGTCGACGAAGATCTTGTCCTGGACGACGATCGGGATTTCGCGGCCGCCGTTCTCGACGAAATCGGGCAGGCCGAGCGAACGCAGGCTCGCCTCGTAGCCGTCACGGATAATGTAGGCGGTGGCAATTCCGGCATAGGCGTTCAGGCGAGTCGTCCCGAAAGCATGGTCGTGGTACCACATGAGGCGGGCGCTTTGCTGGTTCGGCCAGTAGTACTCGCCCTGGGTGTTGTCGGGCGCGGCCGGATTGAGCACCTTGTTGGTGATGAAGCTGACGCCGGGCGCCTTCGCCGGATCTGAGCTGAACCAGTTGAAGGGGCCGCCGTCGCTGATCCAGGGGACGTAACCGCCGTGGAGATGTACGGCCGAGCGTTCCGGGCCCCCGTCAGCTCCCATGACGGTGTTGTCGAGGGGAATGATGTGGGGGCCAAGCGGGATGCGGTTCCGGAATGTAAGCTGGATCGGAACCCCTTTCTGGGCGACGATGATGCCGCCCAGGTGCCGCTGGACATTGTCGTTGCCGAGCGTGCGGGTCGGCTGGTATCCGCGAAGCGTCGTGGGGCCGAGCGCGGGATGGAGCTGGTCCTGGTACTGGTTGATGTCGAGGGTGTAGTGGGTGACTCCGGTGACGGGCGCCGGCGTCGGATCGGGCGTGGCCACCGAGATGCCCCCGGGCCCCACGCCGCGCAACGGCTGGGCGAACATTTTCAGACCGGGGCTCTGCTCGAACGCTGAGACGGTAGGAATGAGGAGGCTTGTTGCAAGCAGCGCGAGGGCACTGCCCGAGACCACGGTTTTCAGTAGACGCCCTGAAATCGTTTGACGGCTGAATTTCATCGTATGCTCCCCCTTTGATAGAATCTTTTTGCAACTTGGCAAAATGCGTAAGTCGATTGTCCGACCAACGACCTTTTCCCCGAGCGGACCGGAAATCACCTCCTTGAAAAATTTGGTTATCGGTTTGACAGTCCCAACGCATTGATCGTGCCATCTCGGATCAAATACGTAGAAGATTCGCGATACCGGGGTGTGAGGCGGAATATTTCTACCTGGGCCGTGGAGATCAAGGGGGTGTGAGGGTAAATGTATATCAAATACAAGCAAGATATTGCCATTTAGACACCAACGATCCCGTTTCAAAGCCTGGCTCGATCGCGGGGTGACCACCGCCTGGCACGGATTTCTAAAATTCGCGATTTTTATACTGGAAGAAGTTAGAGAAACCTGCGAGATTTCCTGACGAAGCCATACGACCGGAGATGGTCCCTGCGCTCCGCTCTCAGCCGAACGCAGGGCCTTCGATCAACTACTACCTGCCGTCAGCGGTAATAGGTGACGTAGGTCACGGCAAGCGTCTTGACGATCTCGGCAACCGACTTGCCTTGGCCGATCATGGCATCGGCATTCCCGATCCCATCAGGTCCCACAGGCCCATCATCCCGATGTCCTCGTGTTCGACGATGTGGCAATGAAACATCGCCATCCCGTCGAAATCGGCGATCGGAACCAGCAGTTTCGCTCTGCCCATCCTGGGGATGTTCACGACGTCCTTCCAGGCCGGAATCCGGGTGTAAAGTGCCGCGGACGCGGGGTCTCCGCCGCTCACCGAGAGAACCTGGCACGGGTTGACATGCTGGTGGAAAGGGTGGTCCATCCCGCTCTGGTTCACGATCTCCCATACCTCGCACGTGCCCAGTTCGGAGTGGAGGAGGGTCGTGTGGTCCATCCCCGTGAAGGAAACCCCGTTGATGTACCCCCTGCCCTGCCCCATGCTCAGCGTCAGCTGCCGCGTCGCGACCGGTATCGCGTTGAAACGGACCGCCTCGGGATCGATCACGGAGGGGATCGTGTCACTCGCCCGGGTCCCCTTGCAAGAAATCGTGGCCAGCGTCACCTGCTGCCCCATGCTTCCGCATCCCCGGTCGTAGGGGAGAGACAGAAGACGGTAGTTTTTCGCGGTGAGGCTGGCCTTCACGAGGATGTCCGCCCGTTCGCCCGGCGCGAGAACGAGAGAGGTCAGCGAATAGGGCTTGTCGAGCAGCCCACCTTCGGTGCCGACCAGTTGCAGCGAGTGGCCTTCGAGACTCAGCTTGTAGTACCGCGCGTTGCTCGCGTTGAGGACCCGCCAGCGCTGGACCTGCCCCGGTCGGATCGGCAGGACCGGGTTGACCTGGCCATTGACCATGACCAGTTTTCCTTCCTTGCCCATCATGTAGTCCATCGTGGAGCCGTACACTTCCGGGTTCCCGCCGGATACAGAGATGTCCTTGAGGACCATGAGATGGGTTTCGTATCCGCCCAGGACCGGGAGATCGTCCTCGACGATCAGCGCGCCGGCCAGGCCACCCCAGTATTGTTCGGCGACGGTGCCGTGGACGTGGGGGTGGTAGAAGTTGAGCGTGCCCGCCGACTGCTTCGACAGGTCGTATTCGTAAGTGAACGTGTCCCCCGGCATGAGCATCACCATGACGTTGTCGGAAATCCCCATCGGGGAAACGTGCAATCCGTGCGTGTGAAGGTTGGTGATGTCCCGGTCGTGGCCGAGGATGTTCATCCCCTGCATCGGCAGGGAATTCCGGAGATTGACCCGGAGCAGGTCACCCTGCTTCACGCGGATCGTCGGGCCCGGGTAGGAGCCGTTGTACGTCAAGAGATTCGCGATCGTCCCGTTGAGGTTGACCGGAGCGGAACGGGCTTCGATCGATACTTCCACGAGGCCGGGAGTCCCGGCCCGGAGGTTCGGCATGACGGGGGGATCCATGAAGAGGGAGCCGGGAGGAGGGTCTATCGTGCCGGTCATTCCACCGCCCATCATCCCGCCGCCGCCCATCCCGCTCCCGCTCATCATCCCGGCGATCGCGCGGACGGAATTGAGTCCCAGGCATCCACCGACCAGCGCGGCGGACGAAAGTTCGATGAATTCCCTTCTCGATACTTTTTTGACGGCCACGGATAATCCTCCTGAGATTGGCGTAACGGCACCACGGTTGATTTCATGAATCCCGGGCAAGGGACATGCCAAGAACGCCGACCGAGCCGGAGCCCGCATATCCTTTGTGTTTGCATGAATTTAACGGGGGTAGAGCAACGCGGCCGGGGAAAGCGGGTATGGAGGAATAGATGTATTTCCAGAATAATATCGCAAATTTGCCATATGATGGGCTGCATGAAAATATTATTGCTGGGGTGCAACGGGTTCGTCGGACGTCAGGCGGCGCTGGCGCTTTCGTCAAGGGACGATGTCAGCGCGCTGCTGCTTGCCGATTACGACATCCGCACCGCGAAGCGGCTCGCGAAGGGGATGTCCCCCAAATGCAAGTGGGCGATGGTCGATGCGGGGAAGCCGGCCGACCTCGAACGGTTGTTGCACGACGTCGATGCGGTCGCGTCCGCCGTCGGCCCCGCCGCCGAATTGGAACAGACGATCCGATCGGCCTGCCTGGGCAAAAGACTGCCGGTTGCCACGATCGGCGACGGGAACCTCACCGACAGGCAGCGCCGGGACACGCACGACGCTTTCCGATCGGCGGGCGTTCCGGCCGTGTCCGGCTGCGGTCTCATGCCCGGGTGGACCGACCTGCTCCTCGCCCACTTCCTTGCGGGCGGTTCCGAAGGCAGCCGCACGGGCAAGCCGCTCCCCTTCCTCTTCTTCTCGCCTGACCGGTATGGCGGCTACGCGTTCTACCGGCATCTGGCGCACAACCGCGGCGGCAAGGCCGACCCTCCCCCCGGCGCCCCTCCCGGCGAATGGCGAGCCAATCTCGACGGGGCGTGCATCG
>JANXPS010000214.1 GCA_025357175.1 Deltaproteobacteria bacterium
CTCCCCGCCTTCGAGCATGCGGCAGAACCAGTACAGGGCGGCGTCGGGATCGGAGCCGCGCAGGCTCTTGTGCAGCGCCGAGATCAGATTGAAGTGCTCCTCGCCGTCCTTGTCGTACATCAGCGCCTTGCGGCGCAGTGCCTCCTCGGCCACCGCGAGGTCGACCGCCGGCAGCCTGCGGTGGTCCGCGATCGCGACGGCCGCCTCGATCGCGTTGAGTCCGGTCCTCGCGTCGCCGTCCGCCGTTTCGACGATGTGCCGGAGCGCGTCCGGCAGGAGAAACCCCTCCGGCTTGCCAAGCCCGTGAACGGGGTCGGTCAGGCCCCGCACGACGATCGTCCCGATGTCGCCAGCCGAGAGGGGGGAGAGCACGAGCACGCGGCAGCGCGAGAGCAGGGCGTTGCGCACCTCGAACGAAGGATTCTCGGTCGTGGTCCCGAAAAGGGTGACCGTGCCGTCCTCGACGAACGGAAGCAGCGCATCCTGCTGCGCCTTGTTGAACCGGTGGATCTCGTCGATGAAGAGGATCGAGGGCCGGTCCTCGGTCGAATGGGCCGCCTTCAGATCGGACAGCGCCTCCCGGATTTCCTTGATCCCGGACAGCACCGCCGAATACGGAAGGAAGCGTGCCCCGGTTTCGGCGGCGATGATGCGTGCGAGCGTCGTCTTGCCGGTTCCGGGCGGTCCCCACAGGATGACCGAGGGGAGCGGACGGGCGGCAAGGACCGAAGAGAGGAACTTCCCTTCGCCGAGCAGGGCATCCTGCCCGATGAATCCGTCGAGCGTCTTGGGGCGCATCCGGTCGGCGAGCGGCGCTTTCATCGCAGGGGTCGTCATGGGAAATCCTTTCGAGGGTAACGAACAGTATTTCCCATCGGGATCCGATTGTAAAACCCGCCCGGCGATAATTTCGGAACCCGGGGGAGGGCAACCGCATCGTAAGTGCGTAAATGGGATCAATACGACAAACGGGCAATCCCGCATACGCAACGTCCGGCGTTCGGGTAAAGGAGGAAATGATCATGAGAGCGAAATATATCGTTATCTGGTTGGCGGCCGGCATGATGCTGGTACTTGTATCCGGGGCCGCGATGGCATGCGGACAGTCCGCATCATCGGGAAGCGGGATGAGTCAGGCGTCGCGCCTCCTGGCCGAGAGCGGGTACGACTCCAACGAGAGCGTGGGGACCGGCACGATCGACGAATCGGGCAAGGACGGGGCGGTGGCGGCACCGGATGAATCCGGACCGGTTCCCTCCGACAGCGACCGGGTCGAACCGCACGACGGCATGGGAACGGGAACGATGGACGATTCCGGGAATACGGTTCCCGCACCGGCGATCGAGCCTCGTCCGGGTTATGACGACGCCCAGTAGCAACGGGCGTCCGGGATTTGGTAGGCCAGTCAACGCATCGGTCAATCCCGCAAAAGGTTTAATCAGCGGGGAAAGCAGAGGAAAAGGCCATGAAGACCAAAAATATAATGGGAATGCTGGCAATCGGAATCATGATCGCCGTCTTTACAGGATTTGCGGTCGCGTCCGACAGGGTCGGAACAACCGGAAGCATGGGGTCGATCATTCTTGCGGACAACGGTGTCGACCCGAGCGACGCCATCGGTACGGGCCTGATGCCTTCGGCGGATAGCAACAGCGCCGTCGATTCTTCGGGTGAATCCGTAAACATTCCTGCCGACAGCGAACATTCCGGACCGAACGAAAGTCTGGGGACCGGCTCGATGGACGATTCGGGAAACAGTTTCATCACGCCCTTGGGCGTCGATCCGAGGCCCGGGTATGACGGCCAGTAGACGACGGTCATGACGTCGGATTCCACCCACGGAAACCGGGAGGCGGTTGACACGACCTCCCGGTTTTCATTTGTCGATGCGCGATGGTTGCTTTGCGCGCTTTTAGTGTTAGTCCCGTTCGCGTCGCCTCCTGGCCCCAACATCGCGAACGCGTCGGAGACTGTTGGAGCCGCGTGCCGCGTCGATTTCAATCCACCCCCTCCCTTGCCGGATCCTTCCGCCTCCCTCGAAGAGACGTTGCTGGCGCTGAGCGAGCGGGGCTGCAAGGAAATATCCGGCCGGGAGTTCGGGCGCGCCGCCGTGAAATCCGGTTTGTCGCGCATGGCCGGACGCGTCGAGTCGCTGATCGGCGGCGATCGCGAACCGCACAAGGCGCTGGCTGCGATCGGCCGCGTCGTTTACCAGGAAGAAAAATTCGTATACGACGGCGCGGGAACCGACGACGATTTGTACATGCTCGACCGGGTGATCGAGCGCAAGCGGGGGAACTGTCTCGGGCTGACGCTGCTTTACGCCATGATCGGCGAACGGATCGGGCTGCCGCTGACGGGCAGCTATATACCGGGTCACATTTTCGTGCGCTACGATTCCGGCGCTGTCCGGATCAACGTCGAAACGTCGCGGTACGGCGATGAGCTCAGCGATGCCGAGTACCGGCGCGTATTCAAGCTCGAGGATGACCGTCCCTATCTGCGCACCCTCGACAAGAAGGGGATCGCCGCCGTGTTCATCAAGACCGTGGGCGCAAGCTGCTCCTGTGGCCGGAAGGACGAGGCATCGCTCAGGCTTTACGACGAGGCCAGCCGCCTGTATCCCGAACTCGCCGATATCCATTTCAATACCGGCGTGTCTCTCCAGCGAACCGGCCGTCCGAAAGAGGCCGCCGAGGAATACCGGAAATGCCTGGCGCTGGATCCGGGCCTCTCGGTTGCACAAAAAAAACTCGATTCCGCGGCGATGATAGAGGCCGAAAGCTGCGACCTCCGGAGAGCGCCGCCGGGCACGGGCGAGGATAACGGGGCGTGGGACCGCTGACTCCGGGGAAGTTCGCTTTCCCTTTTTCTTTTCCGTGGGTTATCCTGTCCACTCCATGAAATGCGCAGGCATCATCGCCAAGCACACAGACCCGCGGGCGGGCAAGATCGTCAACGATCTCGTCGACTGGCTTACCGAGCGGGGGAGACGCTCCGTGCTCGACCGGGAAACCGCCACGGCGGCAGGTCGAACCGACGGAATCGTGCGTGCGAAGCTTCCGGCCGAGTGCGACTTCCTGATCGTCATCGGGGGGGACGGGACGCTGCTTTCCGCGGCGCGCGTGGTCGGCATGACCGGCAAGCCGATCCTCGGGGTCAACCTCGGATCGCTCGGCTTCATGACGGCCATCACGATCGAAGAACTTTACCCGGTCCTCGAGCGGATCTTCAACTACGACATCGAATACGACGAGCGGATGATGCTGGTGGCGCACGTCCACCGGCTCGGCGAGCGCGTCGCCAATTACACGGTCCTGAACGACGTCGTCATCAACAAGGGAGCGCTCGCGAAGATCATCGAAATCGAGACGACGCTGGGCGACACCTACCTGACGACCTACCGCGCCGACGGCCTGATCATCTCGACACCGACCGGTTCCACGGGCTACTCGCTCGCGGCCCAGGGCCCCATCGTCTACCCGACGCTGCGCACCATAATTCTCACGCCGATCTGCCCGCACATGCTGACAAACCGGCCGCTGGTCGTTCCCGAGGACATGGTCGTCCGCGCCGAACTCAAGGCGAAAGAGACCGACGTCTGCCTGACGATCGACGGGCAGGTGGGTTTCGGGCTTCGCGAAGGCGACATCATCGAAGTCAAGAAAGCCGAGCTTCCGCTCAGATTCATCCGCTCCCCGTTCAAGGATTACTTCGCCGTCCTCCGGACCAAGCTCAAGTGGGGAGAGCGGTAATTCTCCGATTGCCATGTTGATCGAACTCTCCGTCCGCAACCTTGCCGTTTTCGAAGACGTCAGCGTACTCTTCGTTCCCGGGTTCAACGTGGTGACGGGCGAAACGGGCGCGGGCAAGTCGGTCCTCGTCGAGGCGATACGCCTTGCGATGGGCGAGAAAGGAGATCCGCAGGCGATCCGTGCGGGGGAGGCCGAGGCCGAGGTGACCGCGATGTTCGACCTCACGGGACGCCCCGAACTGCGCGAGGCATTCGAGGAAGCGGGCCTCCCGTGGGAAGACGAACTGGTGCTGCGCCGCGTCGTGCCGGCCTCGGGCCGGAGCCGGGCGTGGCTCAACGGACGCCCCGCGGCGCAAGCGGCCATCGCGGCGGTTTCCCCCCTGCTCGTCGAGATGGTCAGTCAGCACAGTGTCCCGCTCCTGTTGTCCAGGCCGGCCGCGCTGGCGGCGATCGATGCGTTCGCAGGCACCCTCGAGCTGGCCGCCGATGTCCGCCGGGCCTATCGCCACATCAGCGCACTCCGTCGTGAGGTGGAAGAGGCGGCCGTTCGCAGCGCCACGGCTCGCGACCGGATCGAGGGTCTCGATTTCCGGATCGCCGAACTGGTCAAGGCCGGCCTCGTGCCGGGAGAGTCCGACCGGATCGCCGCCGAGCTTGCATTGCTTAAAAGCGGCGAGAAGGTGATGGTCGCCCTGGGCGGAGCGGAGGATGCGCTGACCGATTCCGAGCGGGGCGCCGGTCCCGCGCTCGCATTCGCCGCCGCCCGACTCCGTGAATGTTCCGCGGCCGATCCCCGGATGTCGGGCCTGGTCGACCGGGTTTTATCCCTCAGGACCGAGGTCGACGAACTCGCACGCGATATCGCCGCTGAGGCCCGCGGGATCGACGTATCGCCGTCGAGCCGGGAGCGTCTCGAGGATCGCCTGAGCGAATTGCGTCGTCTCGAACGAAAATATTCGATGGATACCGCCGCGTTGATCGCCCACCTCGAGGCGTTGCGCGCCGAACGAGACGGCCTCGACGCCGCGCTCGAGGACGAGAAGCGATTGCGGGAATCCCAGTCGCGGGAGGAAAAGGCCGCGCTGCGCGTCGCCGTTTCGCTCGGCGAGGCGCGCGCCGCCGCCGCCGGACCGATGTCGCTCGCGGCCGAAGCCGAACTGGAAAAGGTGGATCTCCCGGGTGCGCGCCTGCGCGCGGAAGTCGTGTCGCGGGAACCCGTTGCGGCCTCGCTGTCCGCGTCCGGTCTCGACGAGGCCGAACTGCTCTTCTGCGCCAACGCGGGGCAGGAGCTTCGTCCGCTCGCGCAGGTCGCGTCAGGCGGCGAACTCTCGCGTGTCATGCTCGCCCTTCGCAACGGCGCCGCGCGCCTGCAAGGCCGCCGCACGGTGGTTTTCGACGAAATCGACAACGGGATCGGCGGCAAGGTGGCCGAACGGGTCGGTGCGCGCCTCAAGGCGCTCGCGGTGGGCACCCAGGTCCTCTGCGTCACCCACCTGCCCCAGGTGGCCGCTTTCGCCGATGCCCATCTGCTCGTGTGCAAGGAAACGGCGGATGGCGGCGTCACGACGAGGGTGAAACCGCTGGGGAAACAGGATAGGATTAACGAACTGGCCCGGATGGTGTCGGGAGCCGAGGTGACCGCCGAGGCACGGGCGCACGCGCGGGAACTGATCGGGAAAGCGGGGGAAACATGATTCGCAAGGCTAGAATAGGCGATGTCAAGGCCATCCAGAAACTGGTCGGCGACTATGCCCGCAAAGGCGACATGCTGCCCCGGTCCCTCAGCGAGATCTACGAAAACCTGCGCGACTACGTCGTCTACGTCGACGACAACGACGGCCCCCCGCTCGGTTCCGCCGCCCTCCACATCATGTGGGACAACCTCGCAGAGGTCCGGTCGCTCGCGGTCGCGGACGACATCGGCCGCAAGGGCGTCGGGACGCAGCTCGTCGAAGCATGCACCTCCGAGGCGATCCTTCTCGGCATCACCAAGGTGTTCGCATTGACCTACAAGCCGGCCTTTTTCGAAAAACTCGGTTTCAGGCAGGTCGACAAGGCGGAACTTCCGCACAAGATCTGGACCGACTGCCTGAAATGCTCCAAGTTCCCGGACTGCGACGAAATCGCGCTTGTCGCCGATTTTTCGGGGAAAAAATAGTGCCCGACCGTCTGTTCGAACGCGTTCGGCGCGAGGTTTCCTCAAGGGGAGGCGGCGAATCGGAGCTGTTCGTCCATCGTTCCCGCGTCCGCCGCTTCGATGCGCGCAACGAAAGGCTCGACTCCATCTCGTTTTCCGACACGCTTTCCCTCGGGGTCCGCGTATTCCGGAATGGCCGGATGGGTTTTTCCTACGGCTTCAGCGAGGACGACGCCGAACTCGGGCGGATGGTCGAGGCCGCGCTGTTCTGCGCCGATTCATCGGCGCCCGACGAGGCGCACGGCCTGCCCGGTGAATCCACCCCGTTTCCGTCCCCCGAAATTTATGACGAGGGATGGCGTTCGGTCGATGACGCGGCACGTTCCGGATTCGCGTCCGGACTCGAGCGCGCCACCCTTGCCGCCGATCCGAGAATATCGAGGGTTCGCAGCGCGATGCTTACCGAATCGGTCTCGGAGGTCGCCTTTCGCAACTCGGCGGGCGCTTCGGGATCGCAGCGCCAATCCGTCTACTCGGCCCACGTCGAGGCGGTCGCCGAGGCGGGGGGCGAAGGACAGACCGGATATGGCTTCGGCTTCGCGCGCGGGTTCGAGGGGTTGTCGCTCGAATCCATCGCAGCCGAGGGAGCCCGCCACGCCGTCCGTTTGCTCGGAGCGGAGCGCATTTCGACGGGGCGCTATCCTGCCGTGATCGAAAACGGCGCCGTTGCCGAGTTGGTCGAGGTCCTTGTTCCGTCTTTTCTGGCTTCCCAGGTCGGCAAGGGCAAGTCGATGCTTGCCGGGCGGGCAGGGCAGACGATCGCCGGTTCCATGGTGGACATTTCAGACGATCCGCTCGATCCCGGAGGCTCCGCGGCCTGCGCGTTCGACGATGAAGGGGGCGCATCCCGCCGGATTCCGCTGGTCGAAGGCGGTATTTTGCGCGGGTTCCTCTCGGATAGTTTCTGGGCCCGAAAGTCGGGCGAGCGCACGACCGCTTCCTGCCGCCGGCCGGGGGCCAAGGTGCCTCCGGGAGTCGGGATCTCAAACCTGGGCATCTCCCCGGGTACGCGGTCGCTGTCCGAACTTTGTCGCGGCGCGGGAAACGGCATCCTGCTGACCGAGTTCATGGGCATCCACACCGCCGACCCGGTTTCCGGCGATTTTTCCGTCGGCGCCTCGGGTTTCAGGATCGAGGGGGGCGAGGTTACCGTCCCGCTTCGGGGATTCGCCGTATCCGGAAACGTCCTGTCGCTCCTGTCGGGTGTCGAAGCCGCCGGCTCCGATTTCCGCTGGTTCGGCAACATCGGCGCACCGTCGCTTGCCGTTTCCCCGATCGATGTGGGCGGAGAGTAGAGCCGACATGGCGCCGTTCTTCATATTCGACCTCGACAACACGCTCTATCCGCCCGAGGTTCCCCTATGGCGTGCGGTCGACGACCGGATCGAACTTTTCGTCCGTGAAAAGCTGGGTGTCGACGGGGCCGAGGCCCGCTCGATCCGCAAGGATTATCTCGGTGAATACGGCACCACGCTGCGCGGACTCATGCAGCACCACAATGTCGCACCGGGTGAATATCTCGAATTCGTGCACGACGTTCCCATCCCCGATCTCGTCCCGCCGAGAGCCGATCTCGGGGATATGCTCGCCGCCCTTCCCGGGCGGTCGGTGGTTTTCACGAACGGTTCCGAATCCTACGCGCAACGCGTATTGCAGGCGCTGGGAGTCGAGGACGCGTTCGTCGCGATCTACGGTATCGAGTTCATGGAATACATCGCCAAGCCGTTTCCGTTCGCCTACGCCAAGCTGTTGCGGGAATCCGGGGTCACCGGGGCCGAGTCGCTCTTTTGCGAGGACCGCCACGAAAACCTGCTTCCCGCGCTCGATCTGGGCATGTTCACCGTCTGGGTCGGGGGCCGCGAAGGAGATTCGCAAGCGCATGCCGTGGTCGAGGATGTCTGCGACCTTCCGAGCGTGCTGCCCGCGTTTCTAGGCAAAGAACGTTTCGCGCAAGGGCGATGACGACGGCCCCGTCCAAGGACGGCGCGCCGAATCATCAGGAGAAAACGAAATGACCGAAAGCAAGCCGAAGAAAACCGCAACCCGCGGCGGAACCCGCCGCACCAAGAAGGAAATCCCAGCCCCGTCGATCGATGCCGCCATGCCGGTTCCCGAAACCGCTCCTCCCGTCCGGGAGGATGCCGCGACAGCCGAACAGCCGAAAAAGCGTCCGCGCCGCCCGGCGAAAAAGAAGCAGCCCGAAGGCGACGGAATCGTTCCCGCGGCCGAGACGGTCCTCGCGAAGGAAACCGCGCCGCCGGTTGCCGCGGAGGACTCAGTCCCCAAGCCGAAACCCCGGAAGCCGCGACGAAGTGCCGCACCCGCGACGGATGCAGCGCAGCCTGCGGCTCAGGATACGGACACGGCCGTTTCCGAGTCGCATGTCGCCGCGCAGGCAGGGAGCCCGGATCCGGAGGGATCCGGCGACGGCGAGGAGATTTCCGGCGCACGCCCGCGTCGCCGCCGCTCCAGGCGGGGCGGCAAGAACAGGGGACTTGGCTCGGCGGTTTCCCACGAACCGGGGGCACCCGTCGAAGCCCACCCACCCGTTGGCGTTCCCTCGGTCCCGGGGCAACAGCACGCGGAAGCGGCGGAACCGGCCGAAGCCCAGCCGGGCCAGGCGCAGGCCGGAATGTCCGCGCCGCCCCCGGGCGAGTCGGCCGAGGGATCGGTTGCGACCGGCAAGCGCCGGCGTCGCCGGCGTCGCAAGCGCAGTCGCGGAGACAAGGGAGCCGACGGGCAGCCGCTCGCGCCGGGAATCGCGGCGGGCGCCGATTCCGGCGTTGGCGATGAGGAAGACGAGGATGGGCGCGATGAGGGAACTGCGGCGTCCGTTTCCGGGGACACAGGGACGGGATCCGGCGCCGGAGTGGGGGGGGCGGATGCTTCGACGGGCGCCCCGAAGGAAGAAGGCAGCCGAAGGAGCAGATCCTCGCGTCGCCGCCGCGGAAAGGGGGGGACTGCCCACGGCAAGGCTGAAAACGGTCTTCCCGACATGGAGGTTGCCCCGCTCGACGAGACGGTTGACGAGGCCGCGGTCCCCGTCCCCGAATTCGAGGATGAAGATCTCGAGGGCGACGTCGAATATACCGACACATCCGGCAGCAGCGATTCGCGCAAGGTGATGATGATCGACGGCACGCACCCCGAGGAGATCCGGGTCGCGATCGTCAACGACAACGTCCTCGACTATTTCGAATTCGAGAACCAGCGTCGCAAGCAGTTCAAGGGAAACATCTACAAGGGCAAGGTGATCAACATCGCCCCGGCGATCGAGGCCGCCTTCGTCGAATTCGGCGGAGGCCGCCACGGCTTCCTGCCGCTCAACGAATATTGCGGCGGAGCGCTGACCGAAAATCTCGAAAACTGGGACGAGGGGGAAAAGCGTCCCTCCCTCCGGTCCGGAATGGAAATACTCGTCCAGGTCACGAAGGAAGAGTCGTCGGTCAAGGGAGCCGCCCTCACTTCATACATCAGCATCGCCGGGCGCTACCTGGTCATGATGCTCGGCATGAAGCGGTTCGGGATATCCAAGAAGATCACGAGCGAAAAAGAGCGTGAGCGCCTGCGCAAGCAGATGGAAAAGCTCGAATACCCCGAGCACCTGGGCTTCATCGTCCGCACCGAGGGGGAAGGGCGCAACCTCAAGGACCTCAAGGCCGACCTCCAGAACCTGATTCGCCTCTGGCACCGGGTGCTCGACGGCGGCAAGACGCTCAAGGCGCCGGCCCTGCTCTACGAAGAACAGGACATCGTCATCCGGACGCTCCGCGACAGCTATTCGTCCGACTTCGCCGAAGTGCTGATGAATTCCGAGGACTCTCACCGCAAGGCGGTCGAGTTCTTCGACATCTACTATCCTAAGCAGAAAAACAAGTTGAAGCTGTACCGGCAGAAGCGGCCGCTCTTCAGCAAGTTCAACCTCGACGAGCAACTCGACAAGGCTACGGCGCGCCGTGTCGGTCTTCCCTCCGGCGGGCACATCGTGATCGACCGTACCGAGGCGCTCTGGAGCATCGACGTAAACTCGGGGCGGTCCAGCAAGGATCGCGACATCGAGGACACCGCCTTCCGCACGAACACCGAGGCGGCGATCGAGGTCACGCGCCAGCTTCGCATCCGCGACATGGGCGGCCTGATCGTCGTCGATTTCATCGACATGGAAAACAAGAACCACATCAAGGAGGTCGAGCGCACCATCAAGGATGGCCTCCGCAAGGACAAGGCCAAGAACGACGTGTCGGCGATGGGAAAATTCGGACTGGTCGCGATCAGCCGCCAGCGGATGGGCATCTCCTTCTTCGACGTGATGCTGAAGGATTGCGACCTGTGCTCCGGGACCGGATTCGTGGCGACATCCGATGCGCTCGCCGTCCGGTTGCTGCGAAAGCTGCACGACGAGATGTCGCGGGAGGGCACCCGGGAACTCGTGGCGCGCGTTTATCCCTCGCTTCTGGAAACGCTGCTCAACCAGAAGCGCGAAGAGATATCCCGTCTCGAACGGTTGTGCAACACGCGGGTTACGTTCGTCGCGGACGGATCGCTTCCGCCGGGCGGTTTCCACATAACGCAGGCGCCCCAGGCCGCGGGGGCGTAAATGGGCGAACGCGTCGACGAAGGTGGCGGGCCGGTGCAGCTCCAGCGCATCGGCCGCCGCTACCTGCGGGTGTCGCTTTTCTACCTGTCGGCCGGCTCTTTGCTGGGGCTCGGGATGCTCGCGTGGGGAAACGACAATTTCCAGTTCGTCCACACCCACATGGTGATCGTCGGGGGATTGCTCTTCGCGGTTTACGGGTTCGGGCTGCTGGTTGTTCCGTGCCGGTTCGGGCAACCCGGCGCCATCCACGCGGGGTGGGCGCAGGGGCAATTCTTTCTTGCCAACCTGGGGCTTGCCGGGATGCTGGCAGGTTCCCTGATGCCGGTCGGTTACGGGCTCGACAGGATCGCGCTGCTGTTCGCCGCCGTCCTGTCGCTATCCGTCGTGCTCTATGCCTGGGTGATCGGGGCGGCGTTCAGGGACCGGGTTCCGCCGGTCTAGTATCCCAGGCCGATCATCAATCCCACGGTTTCCTGCTTCGTGTCGGGCATCAGCATCCCGTTGCCGCTAGCCGAGGTCTTGAACGCCAGCCGTTCGTGAAACAGGAATAGCCGGTACTGGGCATACCGGATGCCGGCCGTCTCGCTGTCGGAAAACGCCATGCCGGGGTGGAAGCTGACGGAGGGGGCCAGGTTTTCCTTGATCCGGGTGTATACCGGAATGCGGATGCCGGCCTCCCCGAACAGCACCGTGTCGCGGCCCAGTTCGTACTCTCCCCGCACTCCGACCCTTCCGTTGATGATGGTCGAGTAGGTGGTGTGGCCGGAAAAGCCGTTTCCGTCGATGTCCCGCGTCGTGTAGATGAACCCGAGCCCGGCGAACGGTTCGAAACTGCCGGTTGCGCTTGCCTTGATCCGGTAACCCAGATCGCCGTCGCAATGGAGCACCCGGTATTTCGATTCGCCCTTTGCCGATGTCGTCCTGATGCCCCGATACGTCGTGTTGTCGAAGGATGACGCGTTTCCGGCCGAGGCGTTCAGGTCGGCCCTGATGAAATTGACCTCGGCACGGAAGTTCGCGATGAACCGGCGGTCGTCCTCGGTGGCGGCCTCGACGTTCGGGCTTCCTTCCATCCGGGAGCTGACCGGCAACCGGAAGAAAACGCCAGCGCCGTAGTTTTCGCCCTTTTCCTTGACCGTAATGCCGCCGCCCGTATCGGTGCGCGAAAACTTTCCGATCAGCGGGTAGGCGTAGGAATCCTCGTCGCCGGAAGGCGCCGCCACCGCAGCAGCGGGAAGCAGCAACGGCAGGATGATCAGCGCTGCGGCGATGCCGCCCCGCAGGAAAGTTCGGTTCGTCTTGCAGTTGGCCATTCGTCTGTCCGCCTTCCGTAATCAAGCGAGAATGAACCAGTATCTTAACGGTGTTGGGCGACCGAGGTCAACGCGCCGATGAAGCGCGCAAGAAATTCCGGGAACCGCGTCTGGCCGGGTACGCGCGTCGTTTGACGCGTGGAGTCGCTATTTGTCGGCGGGAAGGTTTTGAAAAGATGTTTCGCCGTTCGCGTCGAGCACGAGGCATCGATGCTTTTCCTTCCAGCAGGGGAGGACGGCCAACGTACGTTTCCTGCCTCCCGAGACGGTTCGGCGCAGGAACTCGGTGTGGAAGTGGCCCAGCAGCACGAGGTCGGCGCCGCCGTCGAAGGTGCGTTCCGCGAACGAGACGATCTCGGCTTCGGGGAAGCGCCCTTTGAACCGGGGGTTGGTGGGCTTGAGCCTCTTCTCGATCCGGTCGGCGAGCGGCAGGACGACGGAGGACGGAAGCAGCGTGGCGAGGCCGAACGCCAGGCGATTTTTCGAGATCGTCTTCCAGAAGCGGTAGGCGCGATCGGCACGGTTGACCGTGTCGCCATGGGAAAGAAAAACGGTTTGCCCGCAGATGCGGATTCGCATGGAATCCTCGGCGACCGATTCGAACAGGTCGCCTTCGTAGGGGCGCTTGAGGAAGAAGTCGCGGTTGCCTTCGATGTAAAAGGCCTTGAGGCCGTCCCGCCGCAGCGCGCGCAGCCGGTCGACCACCGGACGCTGGAAGCTGAAAGTCAGCCCTGCCGTTCCGAACCAGAGATCGAAGATGTCGCCGGCCAGGAAAAGGGCGATGTTTTCGTCGCGCGCATGTTCCGCCAGCCGGAGGAAGGCCCGCGTGTGTTCGTCGTCGGCGTTGAGGTGTGCATCGGCCAGGAATATGGCGCGTTCGCAGGGGATGGGCAGATCTGTCCGCATCGGTTCAACCTTACCACAAGGTCGCCGGCGCCGTGTAAAATGGGTCATCAACTTTTCACCAGGGAGGCGGCATGGCGGGTCACGAGCCACTGGCGTACCGGCTGTTCATCGACGGGAAGCGGGAGGGCGGTTCCCAGGTTATGCCCGTGATCGACAAGTACACAGGGGAGACCTTCGCGACGGTCCCGGTCGCCGACGGCGACGCGGTGGACCGGGCGATTGCGGCCGCGAAAACCGCATTCCCGATATATTCCCGCCTGCCCGCGCACAAGCGTCACGAAATTCTCCAGAAGGCCACGCTGCTGTTCGAGGCACGCAAGGAGGAACTTGCCGACCTCATAGCGCGCGAGGCGGGCAAGCCCTGGAAATACGCGATCGGCGAGCTGACCCGCTCGATCGAGACGTTTCGCTTCTCGGCCGAGGAAGCCAAGCGCATTCATGGCGAAACGGTGCCGCTCGACGCAAGCGTCGCGGGAGAGGGCCGCATCGGCTTCTGGATGCGCGTTCCGGTCGGCGTCGTCGCCGCGATCACCCCGTTCAATTTTCCGCTCAATCTCGTCGCGCACAAGATCGGCCCCGCCCTGGCCGCGGGTTGTACGATCGTCCTCAAGCCGGCCTCGACGACCCCGCTGATCGCGATCCGGATGGCGGAAATATTCGAGGAAGCCGGGCTGCCGCCGGGCGTCCTCAACGTCGTGGTCGGCCCGGGCGCGGTCGTGGGCGACCGGATGGTTTCGGATCCGCGCGTATCCAAGGTGTCGTTCACCGGGAGCCCGCCGGTCGGGGAAGCGATCATCCGGAAGGCGGGCTTGAAGAAAGTGACGATGGAGCTGGGCAACAATTCGGGCACCATCATCGAGCCGGACGCGGATCTCGATGCCGCCGTACCCCGATGCGTCGTCGCCGCTTTCGCCAACTCGGGACAGGTGTGCATCTCCCTCCAGCGCCTCTACGTCCACAAGGACGTCGTCGCGGAATTCACCCGCCGCTTCGTCGAGGCGACACAGGCGCTCAAGATCGGCAATCCGCTCGACCATGACACCGACATCGGACCGATGATCGAGGATCGCGAGGCGGTCCGCGCCGAGGCCTGGATCGAAGAG
The DNA here is from genome assembly GCA_025357175.1 of Deltaproteobacteria bacterium. Lineage (GTDB taxonomy): Bacteria > Desulfobacterota > Deferrimicrobia > Deferrimicrobiales > Deferrimicrobiaceae > JANXPS01. The sequence continues at coordinate 13,871 of JANXPS010000214.1, forward strand.
GCGGTCGCACAGGGCGCCACGCTGCTCTGCGGCGGGAAGCGTGAAGGGCGGGTCGTGCATCCAACTGTTCTGTCCACCGTCCACGCCTCGATGAAAGTGATGTGCGAGGAGGCGTTCGCCCCGCTGGTGTCGATCGTCACCTACGACACGTTCGAGGAGGCGGTCCGGATGGTTGACGATTCGCCCTATGGCCTCCAGGCCGGCATCTACACGAACGACATCAAGAAGGCGCTTTACGCGGTCGATCGCATCGATGCGGGGGGCATCATGATCAACGACAGCTCGATCTTCCGCGTCGACCACATGCCGTACGGCGGGAACAAGCTGAGTGGGCTCGGACGCGAAGGAGTTCCTTTCGCGGTCGAGGAAATGACCACGATCAAGATGGTGATGATCAAACCCTGAGGTCGGAGGCCCGATGCGCGAATATGATCTTCTGGTAATCGGTTCGGGGCCCGGCGGATACGTCGCCGCGATCCGTGCGGCCCAGCTGGGGCTCAAGGTCGCCGCAGTCGAGAAGGACGCCCCCGGCGGCACCTGCGTCAACTGGGGCTGCATTCCCACCAAAGCGATCCTTGCGAGCGCCGAGGCGTTCGAGACGATGAAACGGGCCGATCGGTTCGGACTGCGGTGCGAGGGCGCCGCGGTCGATTTTCCCGCCGTGATCAAGCGAAGCCGCGACGTCTCGGCGAAGATGGCGCGCGGTGTCGCCTACCTGTTCAAGAAGAACAAGGTCGAGCTGATTCAGGGGAAGGCGAGCGTGACCTCTCCCCGCACGGTCAAGGTGGGCGACGAGGAAATATTCGGCCGCGCCATCCTGATCGCCGTGGGAACCTCCGTGAAGGGCATCCCCGGCTTCGCGCCGGACGGGCGATCGATCATGACG
>JANXPS010000210.1 GCA_025357175.1 Deltaproteobacteria bacterium
CGAGGTTTCCGGTCGGCTCGTCGGCGAGGATCATGGGCGGGTTCATGACAAGGGCCCGGCAGATCGCGACACGCTGCTGCTCGCCCCCCGAAAGCTCTCCGATGCGATGATCCTTGCGATCTGAAAGACCGAGTTCGTCGAGGAGCGACACCGCGCGCGACCTGGCTTCCGGTCTGGGCAAGCCCTGGATCATGCACGGCAGCATGACATTTTCGACGGCGTCGAACTCGGGCAGAAGGTGGTGGAACTGGAACACGAATCCGATCGTCTTGTTCCGGAATGCGGCCAGGGCATCCTCGGACAAGGCGGAAATATCGACCCCGTCGCACCTGACCGTGCCCGAAGTGGGCCGGTCGAGCGTCCCGACGATCTGGAGCAGGGTGGTTTTCCCGGCTCCGGAAACACCGACGATGCCGAGCATCTCGCCACGTCCGATGTCCATCGATATGCCCTTCAGGATGTCAAGGGAACTTCCGTTCCGATGGTAGGTCTTCCGGAGTCCTTCGACGCGGACGATGGGTTCGCTATTCATATCGGATCGCTTCGGCCGGGTCGATCATGCTGGCCTGCCTGGAAGGATAAAGGGTCGCGAGAAAGCAGATCAGCACCGAGCTTCCGCCGACGAGCAGGAGGATGGCCGGGTCGAAAGAAACGGGGAGCGTCGTGATGTAGTAGACGTCGTTGGGAAGGTGGATGAACTTGTACTTGCGGAGGAGCAGGCAGAGAATGCCGCCGAGCGCGGTCCCGGCAACGGTGCCGACGATCCCGATGAAGAGCCCTTCAAGGGCGAAGATCCGGCGGATGGTGCGGCGTGTCGCACCCATCGCCATCAGGATTCCGATGTCCTTGTTTTTTTCCATGACGATCATGATCAGGGTGCTGATGATATTGAAGGCTGCAACCATCACGATAAGCGCGAGGATGATGAACATGACCACCTTTTCGAGTTTAAGGGCCGAAAACAGGTTCCGGTTGCTCTGCATCCAGTCCTTGGCCCAGTAGGGATAGCCGAGTTCCGACCTGATGCGGGTCGAGATCGCGGCCGCCTGGTAGATGTCGCCGACCCTGAGTTCGATCCCGCTGGCGCGCCCGCCGGTGCCGAGCATGCGGGAGGCCTCGTCGAACGAAATATAGGCAAAGGTCGCGTCGTATTCGTACATCCCGGATTCGAATATCCCGACGACCTTGAACCGTTCGGATCGGGGGAATGCGCCAAGCGGCGTCATGTTTCCGCCGGGCACGAGAATTTCGACGAGTTCCCCGACCCCCGCCCCGAGATTGCCGGCCAATTCCTTGCCGAGAATCACGCCGGGCAGTCCACCTTCCGCCTTGCGGGTGAGATCGTCGAGACTGCCGACCCGGACATCTTTCGAGAGCCGGGTGACCTGTCCGACCGTGGATGGATCGACTCCGCGAAGAACGCCCCCCGTGGAACCGCCCCCCGACGAGATCATCATCTGCGAGAAGACATAGGGTGAGGCTGCAGCGACCCCTTGCGTCTTGCGAAGCCGCTCGGCGAGCTTGAAGGGTTCGGGCAGCGTGCCGTCGAGACTTGTGACGTGGATATGCGCGGTGGCTCCGAGGATGCGGTCCTTGAGTTCCTTTTCAAAGCCGTTCATCACCGCGAGCACGATGATGAGTGCGGTTACCCCGATCGTCACTCCCAGAACGGAAATAAACGTGATGATCGAGATGAACGTCTGCTTGCGCTTTGCCAGAAGATACTTCTGGGCAATGTAATATTCGACCGGGAACTTCACTCCGGGTCATCCTTCCTTGCGCAGTTGCGGGAACAGGATGACGTCGCGGATCGAAGGCGAATCCGTGAAGAGCATCACCAGGCGGTCGATACCGATTCCCTCGCCCGCAGCGGGGGGCATGCCGTATTCGAGCGCGCGAACGTAATCCTCGTCCATCGCCATGGCTTCCTCGTCTCCGCGCGCTTTTTCGTCGAGCTGGGCTTCGAACCGTTTGCGCTGGTCGACCGGATCGTTCAGCTCCGAAAACGCGTTGGCGATCTCGCGTCCGTTGACGATCAGTTCGAACCGGTCGACGATCTCGGGCCGCAGATCGTTCTTGCGGGATAGCGGTGACACCTCGATCGGGTATTCGGTGACGAATGTGGGCCCGACGATGCTGCGCTCGCCGACGGCCTCGTAAATGTCGACCAGCAGCTTTCCTTCCGATGTCCCCTCTTTCACGTGGACACCCAGCCTGGAAGCCAGTTCGACGAGGAAACCGGGGTTGGAAAGATTTTCTTCGGGGACTTCGCCGTAGAGGGCGACGGCTTGTCGAACGGTCAGACGCTGCCAGGGCGGGGCGAAATCGATTTCCGTGCCCTGCAACGGAACCTTGGTGGTTCCGAACAGATGGATCGCGAGGCCGGCGAAAAGTTCTTCGGTCAGCGTCATCAGATCCTCGACGGTAGCGTAGGCCTGGTAGAACTCGACCATCGTGAATTCGGGGTTGTGCTGGGTCGATATGCCCTCGTTTCGGAAATTCCGGTTGATCTCGAAGACGCGTTCGAAACCGCCGACCAGCAGTCGTTTGAGATAAAGTTCGGGAGCGATCCGAAGGAAAAGGTCCATGTCGAGCGTGTTGTGGTGGGTTACGAAAGGCCGGGCGGCGGCCCCGCCTGCGATCGGCTGCATCATCGGGGTTTCGACCTCGAGGAAATCGCGGTCGGCGAGAAAGTTCCGGACGAACGTTATGATGCGCGAGCGTTTCCGGAACAGGTCGCGGACATCCTCGTTGACGATCAGGTCGAGGTAACGCTGGCGATAGCGTGTCTCGACGTCGGACAAACCGTGCCATTTTTCGGGAAGCGGTCGAAGCGCCTTGGTCAGCAGCCTGAAGGATGAAACCTTGATGGTCAGCTCGCCGGTCTGGGTAATGAAGAGCGTCCCCTCGGCCCAGACGATATCGCCGATATCGATGCGTTTCTTGAACTTGTCGTACGCGTCTTCGCCGATGCCGTCCTGGGTGAGGTGGAGCTGGATCTTCCCGCTCCGGTCGAGGATGCTCAGGAACGCGGCCTTGCCCATGCGCCGCTTTGCGAGGATGCGGCCGCCGACGTCGACCCTGATCGCGCGTCCGGGCAATTCCTCGGCGGGAATCCCACCGGCTGCCGCGCGTACGCGCGCGGAGGTCCAGCCCACGCTCTGCCCGTTGGGAAAAGCGATCTCGCCGGCTTCCCGTATCTCTTCGACTTTCCGGTATCGCTCCCGGATCAGGTCGTTCCAGTCATCACTCAAAATCGCCTCCCGCATCCTGCACGTCCGCACCGCCCGACAGGAGATACTTGTGGATGAAACCCATGATATCGCCATCGAGCACGGCGTCTACGTTGCCCGTTTCGTGTCCGGTGCGATGGTCCTTGACCATCCGGTATGGAGCGAGAACATAGGACCTGATCTGTGAACCCCACGCGATATCTTTTTTGGTCTTGTGGACCTCGTACACTTTTTCGGCGCGCTGCCGCATTTCGAGGGCGTACATCTTCGAACGCAGGATCTTCATCGCCATCGCCTTGTTCTTGTGCTGGGACCGCTCCTGCTGGCAAAGAACGACGAGGCCGGTGGGCAGGTGCGTCAACCGGACGGCGGATTCGGTCTTGTTGACGTGCTGGCCGCCGGCGCCGCCCGAACGGAGCGTGTCGACCCGCAGGTCGTTTTCATTGATGGTGATCTCGACGTTGTCGTCTATTTCGGGGGTGACGATCACCGAGGCAAACGATGTGTGGCGCCGCTTGTTCGCGTCGAACGGCGAAATACGGACGAGCCTGTGGACCCCGCTCTCGGCCTTCATGTAGCCGTAGGGGTGGTCGCCGCCGCTCAAAAGGAACGTGACGCTTTTGATGCCGGCCTCCTCGCCGTCCTGCAGTTCGGCTATTTCCATCTTGTAGCCGTTTCGGTCGCAGAAGCGGGTATACATCCTCAGAAGCATCTCGGCCCAGTCCTGGGACTCGGTCCCGCCGGCCCCGGACTGGATGGTCACGATGGCATTGAGTTCGTCGCCTTCGCCACTCAGCATCCGTTCCATCTCCAAATCGTCGAAACGGGACGAAACAGCCTCGAGGTGTTCCTCGATCTCGGCCTCGAGTGCGGGGTCGGCGGCTTCATCGTAAAGATCAAGGTAAGCACGCAGGTCCGCGAGCGCGGCGCCGAGTGCATCCCATTTCTGGAGGAACGTCTCGATTGTCTTGCGTTCCTTGAGGATGGGCTCCGCTTTTTCGGGAGAGTCCCAGAAACCGTCCCGGGACGCGAACGACTCGAGTTCGGAAAGGCGTGTAAGTTTGCGATCTACGTCAAAGATAACCTCGAAGCGCGTGTGCACGCGTTTCAAGGGCGGTTGTTTGCTCCTCCAGAATTCCGGTTGCCATGGGGTCCTCTCAGGGCGAAAAGAAAAGTGAGAAAACCAATTATAGTACACGAAAAACCAAACAATTCACCCGATTTTGCGAAGGGCGTAAGCCCGACGCCGGGGGTGATATCGGCCACCACGACGCCCTTCCGCGACAACCCGAGCGAACGGATGATTTCCCCCCTCGAATCGATTACCGCACTGATCCCCGAATTCGCGGCCCTGACCATCGGGCGACGCAGTTCGACCGCGCGCATTCTGGCCATCGCGAGATGCTGCAGCGGTGCAACCGTATCGCCGAACCAGGCATCGTTGGTCACGTTGATCAGCCACCCTGCGCCGGCCAGCACGCTCTCGCGGATGATCGCCGGGAAAACGGCCTCGTAGCAAACGGAAGCCGCCGCAGCCGTGTTGTCGATGATGAACAGCGATGGAGCGACCCCGCGGGAAAAATCCTCCTCCCCCGCGGTGAGTTTGTTGATGAAGGGCAGCAGGCGTCGCAACGGCACGTATTCCCCGAATGGGACAAGGTGCTGCTTGTCGTACCGGCCAACGGGGATGCCCCGCGCATCGAGGTGGAAGACGCTGTTGTAGTACCTGCCCCCTCCTTCCGGGTTGAACCAGGGGGCCCCGAAAACAATGGGGGTCCGGGTTGTACCGGCCACGTTGTCGACCAAGGCCGTCAGGGCGGACTCCCACCCGTAGAAAAATGGCGCGGCCGTTTCGGGCCATACGACGACCCGGGCTCCTTTTGCGACCGCTTCCACGGTTAGATCGCGGTAAATGGCGATCGTCGCTTCCTGGTTGGCGGGATCCCATTTCCGGTTCTGATCGATCCCGCCCTGGGCTATGCCGACACGCAGGAAGGGCGCATTCCTGCCCGGGTCAGGACGAAGCCGAAGGTTTCCGTACCCCACCAGCGAAAGAGGGATGACGGCGGCAACCAGGATGGAAAAAGCGAGGGCACGCCAATTGCGCTCCACGATTGCGGTCAGGGCCCTATAACCTGCGACATTGACCAAGACGATCAGGAATCCGAGGCCGATGGTGCCCGTAAGGTCGGCCGCCTGCCGAAGAACCGCACTGTCGGCAAGGGAATAGCCGAGCAGCATCCAGGGGAAGCCGCTGAAGAGATGGGTCCGGGCGACCTCGAAAAGCGTCCAGAAAACAGGAAATGCCCAAAGGGCGTCCGGTCCCGAGCGTTGAATGCAATAGTTGTGAACGGCACAGATACCCGCGATGAACCCCGCCACGAAAGCGGAAACGAAAAGGGCGCAGGCGGCTCCGAGCAGCCATCCGAGGTTGCCGGGCACGGCGACGGTCCAGGCGATCCAGTAGTAGATCAGGATATTCGCCAGGATTCCGGCCGCGAATCCCCGCCTTGCCGCCTCGCCCGGCGTCAGGGCCGAAGCCGATAGCGCAAGCAAGGGGATCAGCGAGACGAACGGCAGGCCGGGAATGCCGTATCCGGGCATGCCGAGTGGATAACCCAGCACGAAAGCGAGACCGAGAAGGATGTTGCGGCCGCGAATCAAACGGAAGCACCTGAAAGGAGTTGCCGGTAAACCTTGAGTTCCCTTGCCCGCATCCTTCGCGCCTGGTTGCGGTCGTTCACATGATCGTACCCGAGGAGGTGCAGCATCCCGTGCAACACGAAAAACATGACCCGCTCTTCGGGAGTGCCTTCCCAGTCTGAGGTTTGGGCCAGGCAGGTCGGGGCGGACAGCAGGATGTCGCCCGCGATCCTGACGGTTTCCCCTTCCGACGGTTCGTCCTCGGGAAAGGAGATGACGTTGGTGGTTCCTTCATGACCCATGAAACGTTGGTTCCACCTGGCCATTTCGGGGTCGTCGACCACCAGGATGCGGAGATCGCACGAGGGGGCCCCGAGGACCTCCAGTAGGCGGCCGACAAGCATCCGAAGCGCTTTTCCAGAAAACGGAACGGGTCGAACGTTCTGCCTGATGCTGATCGAAAAGTCGACGACGCGCTTCATAGGGAAGGCCTCATGATCCCCTTGCCGATTTCGGGATAATCGACCCGGGTGTGCGATATCGCGGTCAGCACCTTGACGAACACCTGGCTGACGGCGTGAAAGTCGCGAAGCGTCATGTCGCATTCGTTGAGTTGCCCGTCGAGATGGATCCGGTTGACGAGCCCGGTTACGGTCTCTTCGATCTCGGCGGGGGTCGGATTTCGAAGACTTCTCGTGGCGGCCTCAGCGGAATCCGCAAGCATGAGGATTGCCGCTTCGCGCGATCTCGGCATCGGGCCGGGGTATCGGAACGTTTCCTCGGACATGTCGATGTTCGGGAGCTGCCTTTGCGCCTTGTCGTAAAAACAATAAAGGACGCTTGTCCCGTGATGCTGCTGGATGATCTCGATGATGCGGTCGCCAAGACGATATTCTTCGGCCATGCGAACGCCCTCGGATACGTGGGAAATGATGAGCTGACGGCTGGCCGAAGGCGACAGCAAATCGTGAACGTTCCGAATCCCGGCCTGGTTTTCCGAAAAGTAGCCGGGCATGCCGACCTTTCCGATATCGTGAAACAGTGCTGCCACCCGGCAAAGGGTCGGATTTGCCCCGATGGCGGTGGCGCCTGCCTCTGCAAGCGTCCCGACGATCACGCTGTGGTGGAACGTCCCGGGAGCCTCGATCATCAGGCGCTGGAGCAACGGGTGCCCGGTCCCGGAAAGTTCCGAGAGCCGGATATCGCTGGCGTAGCCGAATACGTATTCCGCGACGGGCAGGATCGCGATCGCCATCGGGCCGGACGCGAGACCGTTCGCCGCGCCGAATATCGCGGCCCAGAAGATGTCGCCGGGGCCGTGGAAAGCCAGTTCGAGCGCAACTGCGCCGATTGCGCAAACCGGTGCGGTCAGGACTCCGGCGAGCAGTGCCCGGTAGCGATCCTGGATCCGTCCGGCCCTCGCGGCGCCCGCCGTTCCGCACAGGAGCAGGAAAAGCAGCGTCGGCCACCTGCCGGATGCTGCGGCGGCGGACAGAACCGAGGCGGCGACCGTGAACAGGATGGCGACTTCGGAATTCAGCAGCATCCGTACGACCATCGCGAAAGCGGTGACCGGAATGAGGTAGACGTAGCACCTCGCGGGAACGTGCCGATTCCAGGCGGGCACGTCGGGCAGGACATCCATGACCGTTTTCGCGAGAAAAAAGAGACACAGGACAAGCGAGAAAAGCAGGAGGAAGTCACGGGCGGCAAGCTTTACCTTGCGGACCTCGCGCCCCGCGAACCCGAACCACTCCGCCAGGAACAGGGCGACCGCAAGCGTCAGGGAGACCGCGCCGACGAAGGGGAAAAGCTGACCCGAACGCCCGGCCGAATGGGGCATCAGTTCGTTGCCCCAGATATAGAATATCGCGGCGAAAACGGCTGCCGAAAGCAGGCCGATCGCGGATTCGGTAAAACGGCGCCCCTTAACGATTTTCATACCGCTCGTAGGCCTTGATTATCTCCTGCACGATCGGGTGGCGCACGACGTCTATTTCGGTAAATCGGCAAAAGCGTATTCCGGGCAATCTGTCGAGGATCTCGATTGCCTCGTTGAGACCGGTAATCCTGCCCGACGGGAGGTCGGTCTGCGTGGTGTCGCCGGTTACGACCGCCCTGGACCCGAACCCGATCCGGGTCAGGAACATCTTCATCTGCTCGGAAGTCGTGTTCTGCGCCTCGTCGAGAATGACGAAGGCATCGTTCAGGGTGCGTCCCCGCATGAAAGCGAGCGGTGCAACCTCGATCGTACCCCGTTCGATGAGGACGGTGGCCTGCTCGAAATCGAGCATGGTGTAAAGCGCATCGTACAGGGGCCTCAAGTACGGATTGACCTTCTCGGCCATGTCCCCCGGAAGGAATCCGAGTTTTTCCCCCGCCTCCACCGCCGGCCTGGCTAGAACGATTCGCTTGACCTCCTTACGCAGCAGGCAGTTCACGGCCATCGCCATCGCCAGGAATGTCTTGCCGGTTCCAGCGGGGCCGATTCCGAACACGATGTCCTGCGTCCGGATCGCGTCGAGGTATTGCTTCTGGGCCATGCTCTTGGGGGCGATGAAGACGTTCCGCGCCGACTTGAAGACCACGTCCTTGAAAACATCGAAGACATCGGCATTCCGGTCGGTGCTTACGATTCGAACCGCGGATGCGACATCGTTCGAAGTGACCGGGATCCCTTTCCTGAGCACGCGATAGAGCCCGGAAAGCACCTTGAGGCCGATTTCGACCGGAAGCGGGTCGCCGGACAGCGTCACCTGGTTGCCGCAGGCAAGTATTTCCACGCCCACGCTGCGCTCGAGAATTTTGAGATGCTCGTCGTTCCGTCCGAAAAGGTCGGAAAGGAGGGAGGTATCCTCGAACGTCAGCGACGTCTCGGGAGAAACCACGTTTTTTTTCGCCATAGCCGGGGTCCGCCGCTAAAAGAAACCGGCCCAAGAGGAAAAAAGCCAGGCGGAATCGGGAGAGAGCAGCGTCTGGAACACCCATAAGGCGACGAAGAGTCCGCCGGCGAGCCAGATCGCGGCTCGGAACATGAAAACCCGACGCCTCTGGGCGAGTTCTTCCTTGATGGCGCTTCGGCGGTCGCCCCCCAGAAGCTGGTCGGGGACCGAAACCTCGATGATTCCCCGGTCGAGCAGGGCGTGCAGCCCCTTGATCCCCTCGAAAGCGGTGAGGTAGGCGCGACGAAAAACGCGGGTGGGTTCGTCGGAGAAATCGAGCGCCTTCCAGACGATCCTTTCCTCGGGCGCCAGCGCCGCAGGATCGATCTTGATGCCCTTCTTCCGCGTTACCCGGAAATCGCCGGCCGGAAATTTATCGCGATACCGGGGGAATTCGTCGAGAAACTGCATTCCCTCCATCAAGATGACATCGGGGCGCACGGGGTCGCCCATGACGCCCGAAGGATGGAACGCGAAGCCCTCGAAGCGATATTCCCCGTCCTTGAGGCGGAGAACATCGAAAACGGTTTCCTTCAGCTGCAAATTCAGGAAACGGACCAGCGATTCGCGGGAAACCTTTTCCTTCTCGATGAGATGTTCGCCAAGTTTCTTGCCCGACTTGACCTGTTCGCTCAGGCCGCGCCGCAGTTCCTCGACCGTAATGACGCCGGCGTCGGTCAGTATCCGTCCGAGCATTCCGGATGGATCGCGGCGGTCGGGCTGCACATCGACGATCATTCCGTCGGAAAAATAGAAAAGGACGTCCCGGTCATCCCCCCGGATCGCGAGAGAGCCGCTTTTCCCCTGGGAGGATACGAGCTGGAAAATGTCGGGAATGCTGAAATCGGCGATTCGTCCCTGCACGACTCACCTCTCCCCGACGATGTTGAAGCGGCGCTGGAAGGAGGAAAACGAGCGCAATCCCCACATTGCGCCCAGGATCCAGAGGACGATGGATGTCGAGATGAAAAAGACGAGGACGGATTTCTGAAGGGCGTAAACGATCGGGTTTCCTTCGGACGCGATGCCGAGAGAGGTCGTGACCCCTGCGAGCGAGGCCGCGAGCACCAGTCCGTAGATGAAACAACTGATGTCTTTTCCGGCCCAGAGCGCCCCGGCGCCGGGCACGAAAACGGAGGAGAACCGGACGAATCGACGATGGTGAACGATGACCTGAACACGACGGTCCCGTTCCTCCCCGGCACGAATGCCGCCGCCGATCTGGGCGCGGCACGGCGTGCAGATGTCCGAGGTTTCGCGGCTCGCGATGATCATCGCGGTGCTCCCGCAAACCCGGCAGGTACAGTTTACCCAGAGCTTTTGCGAGGCGGCTTTCCAGACCATGGACCATATATAGGCCATGCCGAGGAAGAACAGGGCGCCGAAAGGCGACATCGGATGGAAGAACTTGTTGAAGACCTCTCCCTTTTTCGCGTCGCGGATCATCTCCTCGGCGCTGCGAACGAGCGCGATCCAGATTTCGCCGACAGGCATGCCGGATGCGATCCATTCGCCCTGTTCGAATTCCGATGGACGGAATCCGAACGGCTGAAGGTTCTGCACGCCGGCCCAGGCATCAGCCTGGATCGAACTCGCGCCTTCGAGATTGAAGGTCTGCAGGTATATCTGGTAGGCGTTCCAGAGCGCCGGACCGTCGTCGGGACGTTTTTTCCGCGCCATCTCGAAGTCGGCGAGAGCTTCTTTCATCCTGCCCTGCTGCGCCTTGGCGATCCCCCGATTGTTCAAGACCTCGGGGAGACCTTTCCCCGTTTCGAGAATTTCGCTGAAGCGACGCTCGGCCGCACCGGGCCGGCCGGATTGCATGTCGAGTCTCGCTCTCGCGAAATCGAGCATCCAGGCAACGTCGGAGGAAAAGACGGGAGCGCCCTCCTCGGGCATGGAAAGCGGGATGTACCCTTCTCCCCCGAGCCAGCCCCCCTTACGGGTGTTGCCGCCGATCTGGTCGAAGGAATAGAGCACGCCGCCGCCTATGACGATTGCGGCCATCATCATGACGGAAACCGTCATGATGACCAGTTCGCCGCGATTGAGATAGACGGTCGATACGGCCAGCCAGATGCAGGCCGCGACAGCCAGGCCGAAACCGAAAAAAACCGGAAGGAAGAAGACCAGGAATGCCGCGAACGGCGCAAGGTATTCGCGAAAGGGAATCTTGAGGACGCGCTTCAGATCGGCCTCGAGCGAAGGGCGTCCCCGAAGGAAAAGAGAGGTCGAGGCCCAGCATGAAAACCAGCAGGCCATGGCCACCAGATAGGACACGAGCCATGCCCCGTATCCCATGAGCGCGGGACCGAAACGACGAACCGCGCCGGAGATGCCGGAAAAATCCCGCACCGCTTCGGCCATCCGGAAGTGGACCATGTCCTCCTTGAACAGCCACGCCCACAAGGGGACCGAAAGCGGAGCGACCTCGCTGAGACAGCGCAGGCTTTCCGTTTCCTGCGGCGACCGGCCCTCCTTGCGAAATTTAAGGAAAACCCTCTCGGGGATGGCGTTGATCGAAAGAATGGCCCGGGCGTGCATCTTCTTCCCGAGCAGCCTGACCTCGGCCTTCAACTTTTCTTCGTTGCCCGGTTTCGACGCCTCGACGACGCGGTCGGCCTGGAGGCGGATATCCTCGGTGTATCCCGCAAAGGTTTCGGACGGGAGATCGGTTTTAGCAAAAGCGGGAGCGGCGTAGCACCCGATCGAGAGGAGGATGAGGACAAATCGTGTCGCGAAATTGTATGAGCGGGGTATCATCAAGAAGATGTTACCACCATTTCAAGGAAATCAACCCATGCAGGAATTCGATGATCTCGTTGCAATCATGGCCCGTCTCCGCGCCGAAAACGGCTGCGAGTGGGACCGGATCCAGACCCACGAATCGTTGCGCCAATACCTCCTGGAGGAAAGCCACGAAGTCGTGGAGGCGATCACCCACGGTCAACCCGAAGAGCTGTGCGAAGAATTGGGGGACCTGGTGCTGCAGGTCCTTTTCCACGCCCGGATCGCCGAGGAGGCCGGCCAGTTCGACATATCGGATGTGCTGCGATCGATTTCCGAAAAAATGATCCGCCGCCATCCGCACGTCTTCGGGGATGCCGTTGCGGAAACGCCGGAAGCGGTAGCCACGCAGTGGGAGCACATCAAGAAGACGGTGGAAAACCGGACTCACGATTCCCTGATCGACGGTATCCCCGGGGGATTCCCTTCCCTGCTTCGAGCGGCCAAGGTCTCAAGAAAAATCGCCCGGGCGGGTTTCGACTGGACAAGCAGGGAACACGTCATGGAAAAAGTCGATGAGGAAATCGACGAACTGAAGTCGGCGATTACCGAAGAGAATCCTTCAGCCATCGAACACGAACTGGGCGATGTGTTTCTCGCACTGGTTAATCTTGCAAGATTTCTCGACATTCAGCCCGAAACGGCGGTCATGAAAGCGAACAGCCGGTTCGAGCTTCGATTCCGAACATTGGAAAAATTGGCTATTAAATCGGGTATATCCATCGAATCCGCCGACATGGAAACCCTCGATCGACTGTGGGTGGAGTCGAAGAAGCAGGTCGGGTAGCCTTCCCCTGACTTTCTCCACACCACCTGTGGACAGGTTGTGGAATGCTTTGTGGACAATCGGAATCCCCCACGCAATCTGAGCAGGTTGAGCAAATTGCCTCTATTTTGGGCACTCACTCCAGGTCGCCCTACCATCGCGAAAAGGCTTAAAAACCTTTGACATGGAGCCTGGGATAGGGTTTAATTGGATGTTCAACGCAAACTTTCTATCGTTTCGGGAGGCTCGAATTGGCTAAGAGGTTGAAATCCGGCATCAAGCGTCACAAACAGAGTCTCAAGCGGCGTATCCGGAATCGCCACGTCCGCTCCACCGTCAAAAGCTCGGTCAAGGTCTTTCGCTCCGCGATCACCGAAAACAACGTCGAAACGGCAACGGTTGCCCTGACCGCCGCTTCCTCCGAGTTGGCTCGCGCGGCCAAAAAAGGCGTCCTGCACCGCAAGACCGCTTCCCGCAAGATCGGCCGTCTTGCCAAGGCTCTCCACAAGGCAGCCACCAGCAAGTAGTCCGTTTCTGGCGAGAAATGCCGGCTGAATCTACGAGAGCAATTTCAGCAGACGTATCTCGACAAACTGCTCGGGGGAGAGTTCGCTCTCCCCCTTTAACCCTCGATCGATCTCGCCAAGAGCCTCGATCAATTTCGAGGCCCAGGCGGAAGTCAAGCTTCCGCCCGAAGCCCTGACCTTCCAGGAAATCGCCCCCAGCAACTTGTAATATTCGTCCCTGTCCGCCTCCTTCGAAAACCGCCTGAACATCGTGATGACCTGTTCCCGGTTCCGGGCGATGATCGCTTCGGCGAACTTGAACGGATCCATCTCGTAGCCGCCCGCGACGCAGGCTTCACGTATTTCTTTTTCCCCGATCTCTCTCCCGGCCTCGAATGTCGCGACCAGTTTTCCGATTTCTTCCCTGAACCGCGGAAAATCGGCGCCGATCCAGCGCGCGAGGAACGTCGCCGCTTTCGGCGAAATGGTCCGTCCTGAATCGCGGATCAGGACGCCTGCGAAGCCGGCCATGACGGATTCGACCTGCATCGGGCCGAGTTCGACCTTTTTCACGAACTTGAGGCCGGATATGGCATCTTTCTTCGAACATGGGACGAATAGAATGACCTGGGGGGACGGTTCCTTCAGATAAGCCGCGATTTCGTCGCGGGCCGCCTTTTTGAGATCAGCCAGGTCCGGAAGCAGAAACAAGCGGGGGCTCGCAAAAAAAGACGGGGTTCGCCATGTGAATGTTGCCGATTCGCGCTCGAGGTCGAGAGGCGTGAGGTGCGTCAGTTCGGCCGTCCGTCCGTCCTGCTTCAGCCTGGACATCCACAGATCGGCGAGCATCTCGGTGAGGCCTGCACCGATGCCGGTGACGACGAATGCCGCAGGCGGATCTCCCGAGAGAAACGGACGGAAAACAGGCCCTGCCGTGGAATCGGTCACATGACCATCCGAAGCGTCTGGCCGAGACGGCGCGCAAGTCTGCGGCAAGCCTCCTCGAGCGCCATTCGCCGGTTTGATTCGGTGTATTGGAAATTGGGCCCGGAAAAATAGACCGCTCCTTCCGAGATCGACTCTTCCTTGAGTAGAAGCCGGCCGTGGGCCGTCTCGACGACACGGATATCGACGGATAGCGAGAGCTGGTGTTCTAGCGCGAATCCGTCGGCCGCGTGCGTCGTGACGGTTTCGGTGATCTGCCTGACCTTGCCGGCGACCAGGTAATCGGCCCCGGCCCTTTCGAAGGTTCCGCGAAAGCCGTTCCTCCGAATCTCTTCACGGACGCGGGTAGCGATCAGGATTCCGGTTTCGGGATCGAACGTCTGGTTCTCGAACGCTTCGAGGTCGATCCGGAGCTGCGGGTCGGTGAAACGGCCGCCATGCACGGTTTGCAGGCGATAGCCGCATCCGGAAACGTGCAACGCAAGGATAAACGAAAACAACAAACGGTATCCGGCCCGGAGGCCTTTGGAGGATTCCCGATTCATGCCGTCAGACGACGATGCTCACAAGTTTCCGGGGCACGTAAACCAGCTTCCGGATCGTCTTGCCCTCGAGATATTCGAGGATTCTAGGATCAGCCAGGGCGGCCGCCTTGACCGATTCCTCGTCGGCTTCAGGTTCGACGGTCAGCTTCGATCGAAGCTTGCCGTTGACCTGGATGACGACCTCGATCTGTTCCTCGCGCGCCGCCTCGTGGTCGGCCTCCGGCCAACGTTGCATGCAGACCAGATCTGCGTGCCCCGTCCGTTCCCAGAGTTCCTCGGCAAGATGCGGGGCGAACGGCGAGAGCATCAGCAGCAGGCACTCGATCGATTCCTTCAGCGCAGGAGCGGTGGCAGACGATTGCCAGTCGGCATCCGGGACCAGATAGAGGAAATTGACCATTTCCATGATCGCGGAGATTGCCGTATTGAAATGCGACCGGTCCTCGATGTCGCCGGTGACCTTCTTGAGGGTCCTGTGCGTCACGCTTCGTATCGGACGCGTCCCCTCGTCGAATCCGACGTTCGAGTCGGCCGAGCGAAGTGCGTCCTCCCGCTGGGAGACCAGCCGGAATACGCGATTCAGGAACCGGAACGAGCCCTCCACGCCCTGCTCGCTCCAGTCGAGGTCCTTTTCCGGTGGGGCTGCGAAGAGCGAGAACAGGCGCGCGGTATCGGCGCCGTACCTTTCGACGAGGGTCGAGGGTTCGACGACGTTGCGCTTGGATTTCGACATCTTGACGGAGCGGCCAACGGAGACCTTTTCGCCGCACTGGACGCAATTGCCGTTCTGATCCACCTCTTCGGGATAGCGCCAGCCGTGCTTGGGGCACTCGGTCGTCGCCATGCACACCATGCCTTGGGACAGGAGACGCGTGAACGGTTCGTTCCCGGGGGTAAGCCCCTTGTCGCGCAGATACTTGTGGAAAAAGCGGGCATAGATCAGGTGCATGCAGGCATGTTCGACTCCGCCGACATACTGGTCGACGCACATCCATTTATCCATCTTGGCGGGATCAAGCGGTTGCCGATCGTTCTTCGGGTCGATGTAGCGAAGGAAGTACCAACTCGACTCCATGAAGGTGTCGAAGGTGTCCGTCTCGCGGCGTGCGGGTTTTCCGCAGTCGGGACAGGGCACGTTGACCCAGTCTTCGGCCGCGGCCAGCGGATTTCCCTTTTCGCGCGTGTAGACGATATCCTCGGGGAGGACGACCGGAAGATCTTTTTCGGGCACGGGAACGACGCCGCACGCGGGACAGTGGATGACGGGGATCGGTGCGCCCCAGTACCGCTGCCGGCTGATGCCCCAGTCGCGAAGGCGGTATTGCACCTTGCCCCGGCCCAGGCCGCCCTTCTCGAGATGCTCGACGACCGATTTCTTGCCCGCCTCGTTCAGAGTTCCGGTAAAGGGTCCGGAATCCGCCATGAGGCCCGGAGCGACGTAGGCCTCGCCCATGGAATCGGCCGCCATGCCGCCATCCTGCGGCTGGATGACGACCTTGACCGGGAGCCCGTATTTCCGTGCGAATTCGAAATCGCGCTGGTCGTGCGCGGGAACGGCCATGACCGCCCCGGTACCGTATTCGTAAAGGACGAAGTTGGCGGCGTATACGGGGACTCTCTCGCCCGACAGCGGATTGATGCAGTATCCACCGGTGAAGACGCCCTCTTTCTCCATCCCTTCCGCCGTGCGGTCGATCTTGTCGATGCGGGACACTTTATCGACGAAGGAGGCAACTTCGGCCTCGCGTCCGGATTCCCTGGCAAATGCCATCACCATGGGATGCTCCGGGGCCATGCTCATGAAAGTCACGCCGTATACGGTATCGGGCCTAGTCGTGAAAACGGTCAATTTTTCGTCGGAACCGGCGATCGGAAAATCGATTTCGGCGCCTTCGCTGCGGCCGATCCAGTTGCGCTGCATTTCGAGAATGTTCCCGGGCCAGCCACCCCGTAGTTCTTCGTGCCCGGAAAGCAGCTCATCGACGTACTGCGTGGTGCCGATGAACCATTGCTCCATGTCCCGCTGGGTTACGCGGACATGGTCGTGGATGAAGCAGGTGCCGTCGCGATTGACCTGCTCGTTGGCAAGGACGGTCTGGCATTCGTCGCACCAGTTGAGCTGGGCCCTCTTGCGGTATGCGAGCCCGTCTTTCATCATCCAGAGGAAGAAGAGCTGCTCCCACTTGTAATATTCGGGAGAGCAGGTGGCGAATTCGCGATCCCAGTCATATGAGAACCCGAGCTGCTTGAGCTGTTCCCGCATGAAAGCGATGTTTTCCCAGGTCCACTTGGCGGGATGAATCCCGTGGCGCACCGCGGCGTTTTCGGCGGGAAGCCCGAAGGCGTCCCATCCGATCGGGTGCAGGACACGGAAACCGCGCATCCGCTTGAAGCGGGCGATCAGGTCACCGATCGTGTACACCCGGACATGCCCCATGTGGATGCGGCCGGACGGATAGGGAAACATCTCGAGGCAATAAAACTTGGGGGCATCCGGCTCATCGGGACAGCGGAATATCCCTGCCTCGTCCCACCGCTTCTGCCAACGGGTTTCGATCGCCTGCGGCTGGTATTTCATGCTAGTGCTCCCTTTCATGATTACGGCGACATATGGTGTTTCCGACCCGCACCGGGATTGTCGAAGCGCCTTCCCGGCAAGGCGCGCGACTGAGTACTTACCCTTTCTTTTTACGGGTGATCTCGGAAATCTTATCGAGGATACCGTTGATGAAACCGCCGGACTCGTCGGACCCGAAGCGTTTGGCAAGATCAACCGCTTCGTTGATCGCCACGACGAAGGGGACATCGGGAGAGTGGCAGATTTCGTAGGTTCCCAGGCGAAGGATATTCCGATCGACGAGCGCCATTCTCTCGATGCGCCAGTTGGCCGCCGCGGAAGCGATCAGCCCGTCGATCTCTTCGAGGTGCGCCCACACCCCCTGAACCGTTTCCCGATAATAGTCTTCATCCGAGGCCGTCGAATCGGAAGTCATGGCGAATAGCGGGATCGCTTTCTCGGGATCGATCCCGAGGGCATCCATCATGAACAGTGTCTGGAAAACTTTTTCCCGCGATTCTTTTCGCACGTCGTATTTATCCGCGCCGGCCTAGAGGTTCCGGACCAGGTTGGCCATTTCGAGAGCGGAGAGTGCCGCCTCGGCGCCCTTGTTGCCCGCCTTGGTGCCCGCCCGCTCGATCGCCTGCTCGACCGTGTCGGTCGTCAGGACGCCGAAGGAGACGGGGATTCCGCTGTCGAGCATGACCATGGCGATCCCTTTCGTGACCTCGGCGCTGAGATAATCGAAATGCGGGGTGCCGCCGCGAATCAGGGCGCCCAGGGCGATCACGCCGTTCACGGGGCCGATCGCGGCTTTTCTGACGCCGAGCGGAATCTCGAATGCGCCGGGGACCTTGATGACGGTGATGTCTTTTTCTTCGACCCCATGTCGCTTGAGCGCGTCGAGCGATCCTTCGAGAAGGCGGTCGGTGATGAAGCTGTTGAAGCGGGAAACGACGATATTGAACGACAGTCCCTTGCCCTGCAGATCTCCTTCGATTGTGCGGATCATCGTGCCCCCCTATTCGACATCCAGAATGTGTC
>JANXPS010000219.1 GCA_025357175.1 Deltaproteobacteria bacterium
AGCGTCTCGGCCACGATCCGGTTGAGATCCGCCACCACGAGTTCCTTGGCGGCGGGCCGGGCGAACCTCAAGAACTCGGTGAGCAGGTCGTTCAGCCTCTGCGTCACCTTCAGGTCGGCGCGCGCCAGCGTCAGCATTTCCTCGCGCCGCTCCCCCAGCGTATCGGGAAGCGCCTGGACCATCTCGGCCAGCAGCTGGCTGTTGATGTATAGCGAGTTCAACGGATTGCGGATCTCGTGGGCAAGCCCGGACGCGACCGCACCGAGGTCGGCAAGACGCTTCCTTGTTCCGGTAGTGGCAGGCACAGCCCTGATTCTACAACAAGCCCAGCAACCCCGCCCCTTCCTTCAGCAGGAGCACGGCGAAAAGCGCGAGGGAACCGCCCAGAATACGCATCAGCAGGACATATCCCTTCCCGGCGACCCGCATCCCCGACCGGCCGGCGATTGCCGCAAGGGCCAGTTTGGAGCCGACCAGGCAGGCATAAAAGGCCGTGACGAAAGCGAGCGCGGAGGAAGGGCAGTCGGACCAGCCTTTCAGGATCATGGGCCCGCCGACCATCACCCAGAAGAGGTACGGGTACGGGCTCAGGATGTTGACGAGAAGCCCTTTCCGGATCGAATGCGCCTCGTCTTCCCCGATCGGCCCGTCGGGAGGGGCGGAACCGATGCTTTCGAACGCGAGATGGAACAGGAACAGCGCCCCGGCGATGGAAACAACACCGAGCGCGGGCTTCAGATTGCGGAATCGGGTCAGCAGGAACACCGACGCCAGGATGAGCGGGAGGTCGCTCAGGAGCGGAACGACCGCCACCTTCATCCCCTCACGGGCGCCGTGGCGGACCGATTGCGAGACGACAAGCGCGAAGAGTGGACCCGGCGACAAGCCGGCCGATAGCCCCATCACGATTCCCGCGGAAAGAAAAATCACCATGCCGATGATTCTACAACAGCCTGGGGGGCGACGATCGGCCTCCGGCCCCGTGTGGTAAATTGGCATTCGGGGGAGCGATTGCGCAACGCATTTTCCATTCGCCGGAACGTGTCGGCCAAGATCATGCTGGCCACGCTGGCGGCCGTGATGACCGTCATGTCGCTGTCCGAGCTGGGGATCTTCTACGCCGAACGGGCCGAACGGGGCCGGGAGATCGAGACACGCGCCCGGATCGCCGCAACACGCCTGGCCTACAACCTGGCCGACCCCCTTTCCCGGATGAACGGTCCCGCCATCCGGGAAACGATCTCGAACGAGATGACGAACCACGAGGTTCTCGCCATCCTCCTGGACGGGGAGGACGGGAAGCGGGTCGCTTCCGCGAACGAGACGGTTCTCGCATCGGCCCGACTGAAAACGGACTATCCGGTCGTTCGGGACGACAGGCGGATCGGAACCGTGCACCTCTATTTCTCGGACATCGAACTGCGGAAGGAGATGCGCCGCCGTGCGATCGAAGCGGTCAACCATACGATCCTTTTGTCGGTCGTTTTTTCCTGCGTTCTCTTTCTCTGCCTGCGCCGGATCATCATCCGTCCGCTGAAAACGCTCGAAGCCTCGGTCTTCCAGGTTTCCCGCGGCGACTTCACCGGCTCCGTCCCCGTTTCCTCCGGAGATGAAGTCGGGAGGTTGGGCGACTCGTTCAACCGCATGGTCGCGCAGCTCCAGCGGCTTTACGCCGACGTGCGCGAACGTGAAGAAAGGCTTCGGAGCCTTTCCGGGTGGCAA
Source organism: Deltaproteobacteria bacterium (assembly GCA_025357175.1). GTDB lineage: Bacteria > Desulfobacterota > Deferrimicrobia > Deferrimicrobiales > Deferrimicrobiaceae > JANXPS01. The sequence continues at coordinate 1,723 of JANXPS010000219.1, forward strand.
CAGGAAATGATCGAGGAGGAACGAAAAAGGATCGCACGGGAGATCCACGACGACCTGAGCCAGCAACTGACCGCCCTTCGGCTCGACCTGCACTGGATCGACCGCCGGCTCCTCCCGGAACAGTCCGAGATCGCCGGCAGGGTGAAATCGATGATTACGGATGTGGACAAGACACACGATACCGTCGAGCACATCATCCGGGAATTGCGACCTCAGATTCTCGACGACCTTGGGCTCGTTCCCGCGGTCGAATGGCTCGCGCGCGAGTTCGGGGAGCGCTCGGGCGTCCCGGTCGACCTCGTCTGCGGCCCGGAATCGATCCCGGTTACGCCGGAGCAGGCCACGGCCCTGTTCCGAATCGCCCAGGAAGCGCTGACGAACGTGGCGAGACACGCCGGGGCCGGACTCGTCCGGATTCGCATCCGGAACAGGTTTCGACATCTCCGGTTGGAAATCGGCGACGACGGGAAGGGATTCGACCCGAAGGGGAGGGCAGGAAACATGTCTCACGGCCTCATGGGGATCGGCGAACGGGTCCGGCTCGGCGGGGGGCGGCTGCGGATCCGCAGCGCTCCGGGATCCGGAACGACCGTTTCGGTCCTGCTGCCCACGCAATCGTCGGGAGAAAACCGATGATCCGCCTGGCCATCGTCGACGACCACCCCATCGTCCGGGCCGGGCTGCGCCAGGCGCTCTCCGATACGGGCGACTTCGAGGTCATCGGAGATGCGTCCGATGACTCGGAATTGGCATCGCTGCTCGAGAATACGACGTGCGATGTCCTCCTGCTGGACATCGCCCTGCCGGGGAAAAGCGGACTCGAGATCCTGGCGTGGCTCAGGCTCACCCACCCGGAGATCGCCGTGATCGTCCTCAGCACCCACAACGAAACGCTATACGCCGTGCGGGCCCTCAAGGGGGGCGCCTCGGGATATCTGACCAAGCTTTCCCCGCCCGAGGAACTGGCCGAGGCGATCCGCGTCGTCGCCTGCGGAAGAAAATACCTGACGCCCGTGCTTGCCGAGCAGGTGGCCCATCTGATCGCCGGAAATCCGGAAGCGTTGCCGCACGAAGCGCTGTCCGAGCGGGAAATCGAGGTACTGCGGATGATATGCCGGGGGGCCAAGCCGCAGGAGATCGCGGACACGCTTGCGCTGAGCGTGAAGACGGTCGGAACCTACCGCGACCGGCTTCTGCGGAAGATGAACATGGGCAGCAACGCCGAACTGGTCCGGTACGCCGCGAAGCACGGCCTCTAATCCCCGATTTCGTCCGTAGGGAATCTCCCTACCCGCATTTCCCCCATCCACCTCTATTCTCCGCCCCCCCCCTTTCCGATAACTGTACTGTGGCCCCCGGATTCCCGGCCACGACCAATCGTCAAGGAAGGGCCACCATGCTCAAGCATTTCTCTCTTGCCACCCGGATCATGTTCCTCGGTGTAGCAGTCACCGTCTGCTTCCTGCTGCTGCTGGGTTGGATGTACCCCAAGATCAAGGGCAACATGATGGAGGCGAAGATCACCAAGACGCGCGAGATCGTCCAGGCGGCTTCGGGCACGGTCGACTTCTACGTGAAGCAGGCTGCGTCGAATGCGTTGCCGGAGGCCGCGGCGAAATCCATGGCGCTGGATGCGCTCCGGAACATGAAGTATGGGCCGACCGGGAAAGACTACCTCTGGGTCAACGACCTGAACACCGTCGTCCTGATGCACCCGGCGGCGAGCATGGTCGGAAAGAGCCAGGCCGATCTTCAGGACGTGAACGGGAAGCACATATTCCGCGAGTTCGTCGAGGTCGTCCGCAAGTCCGGCGAGGGCACGGTCGACTATCACTGGAAAAAGCCGAACGAGGATTCGCCGAGTCCCAAGGTTTCCTACGTCAAGCTGATCCCCCAGTGGGGCTGGGTCATCGGAACGGGCATCTATGTCGACGATGTCGAGCGTGAAGCGCATCGATTCTTCGGCATCATCTACGGCGCGTCGGGGATCATTCTCGTCGGCGCCCTCTTCCTGTCCTGGTTCATGTCGAAAACCATTTCCCGCCCGATCGACCGGGTGATCGTGACGCTCAACGAATCGGCGGCGCAGATATCGTCCGCATCCGAGGAGGTCGCGACGAGTTCCCAATCGCTAGCGGAAGGCGCCTCCGAGCAGGCGGCGGCGCTCGAGGAAACCGCGGCGGCCGTCGAGGAAATCTCGGCGATGACCCGCCAGAACAGCGACAACGCCGGGATGGCCAAGGGGCTCTCCGACAACACCGGCGTCTCGGTCGAAAAGGCGAACGCTTCAATGGAACAGCTCGTCGGGCAGATGAAGGAAATTTCATCGATGGGGGAGGATATCGGCAAGATCATCAAGACGATCGACGAGATCGCCTTCCAGACCAACCTCCTGGCGCTGAACGCGGCGGTCGAGGCTGCGCGGGCCGGGGAGGCGGGCGCAGGTTTCGCGGTCGTCGCCGACGAGGTCCGCAACCTGGCGCAACGCGCAGCCGGCGCGGCGAGGAACACCTCCGACCTCATCGAGCAGACGATCCAGCGGATCAAGGACGGCACCGTGCTGGTCCGAAAGACCGAGTCCGACTTCACCGAGGTCACCCTTTCCGTGCGAAAGGTCACGGGGCTCGCAGCCGAGGTCGCGGCGGCGTCGGCGGAGCAATCGCGCGGGATTACCGAGGTGAGCAGCGCCGTTTCCGAGATGGACAAGACCACGCAGTCGAACGCGGCCAGCGCCGAGGAGATCGCGGCCTCGTCGGAGGAGATGAACAGCCAGGCGATCAACCTGCAGGAAATCGTCCATTCCCTGGAACTCATGATGAAGGGGGAGCGAAACCACCCGCCCGTCTTCGTCGCGAAGCCGCGCAAAAAGGAGACTCGCGAGCGGACTTCCCCCCCCTCGAGCCATCGGGCCGGTTCCGTCCGAAGCCTGCCCCCCTCCCGTTTCCCGGCGGAACCCCATCCGTTGGATCACGCTGCGATGAACGCGTTCTGACGAACCGGAGCAAACGATGACCCGCCTCATCATCGTCGACGACCAACCGCTCGTTCGGGAGATCGTTCGCGAGATTCTTCGCGATGCGCCCGAAATCGTGGTGGTCGGCGAGGCGGGAGACGGGGAGGAAATGATGGCGGTGCTGGCGAGGCAGGCATGCGACCTGCTGCTGCTCGACATCTCCCTCCCGGGCAGGAGCGGCTTCGAGCTGCTGAGATTCCTTCGGGCAAATCTCCCGGGGATGCCGGTGCTGATGCTCAGCACCCATTCAGACGATCATTACATCACCCGGGCGCTGACGGAGGGGGCGGCAGGCTACCTCCAGAAACGGCATGCGGCCGATCGGCTGGTCGACACGATCCGGAACATCGCCGGGGAATAGCAAGCGACCGGCGGCACCCTTTCCGAGAACCGGTTCTGGCAACTCGTCTTTGCACTCTTCGGTTTGACAGGTCACCGGGGCGGACAAAACGGGGCCGGAGTGCCCGTTGACCGGTCCGGTGATATAATGGCTAATTCCGTTTATCACTTCCGTCGAAAAGAGCCTGCCGGTGGCGCGTAGATTTTCTATCAAGGAACCTTCCCGTTTCCCGTGGGGCAAGGCGGTCGCCGTGCTCGCCGCGATCGGCGCCTGCTGCGTGCTCGGGGGCCTGCTCGGTTTTTTCCTGCTCGCCCAATTCGGCGATTTCCCTTCGATCCAGTCCGCCGCCGCCTACCGGCCCAGCGTTTCCTCCAAGATATTCGACCGCAACAACAAGGTCGTCGGCGAAATCTATCTCGAAAAGCGAACGCTTGTCCCGTACGCGACCATCCCGCCTCACGTCGTGAACGCATTTCTCGCCGCCGAGGATGCGCACTTCTTCCAGCACAAGGGCGTCGACTACCTGGCGATCCTGCGGGCGGTGGTCAAGGACGTGATCCACCGCGGATACGCGCAAGGCGCCAGCACGATCACCCAGCAGACGGTCAGGTCGCTCTTCCTCACCTCCGAGAAGAGCGTCCAGCGCAAGATGAAGGAGATCATCCTCTCCTACCGGATCGAAAACTCGATGTCCAAGCAGGAGATCCTCTACCTTTACTTGAACCAGATCTACCTGGGCGAAGGGGCCTACGGGGTCGAGACGGCCGCCCGCACCTTCTTCAACAAGGGCGTCGGCGAGCTCAACGTCGCCGAAGGCGCCCTGCTGGCAGGGCTTGCGCAGGCGCCGACGCGCTACTCTCCCCGGAACCATCTCGACCTGGCCAAGATGCGCCAGAAGTACGTCCTGCGGCGGATGGGCGAGGTCGGCTTCGTCACACCCCGGCAGGCCGATGAAGCCTTGAATGTCAAGTTAACGATGGCGCCCCCCTCGACTTTCCGGTCGAAGGCGGCCTATTTCCTGGAGTACGTCCGGAATTACCTGCAGGAAAAATACGGCGCCGACGCCATCTACAAGAGCCAGCTCAACATTTACACGACGATCGACGGGCGCATGCAGGAGGCGGCCGACGACGCGCTGACCGAGGGGATCAAGAAGCTGGAGGCCGACCGGAACTACGCCGGGCTGCAGGGTGCGCTGATCTGCCTCGATCCGCACACGGGCGGCGTGCTGTCCATGGTGGGCGGAGCCGACTTCGCGCAGTCGCAGTTCAACCGGGCGCTGCAGGCGAAACGCCAGCCGGGATCGGCATTCAAGCCGATCGTCTACGCGGCGGCGCTCGACAAGGGCAAGACGGTCATCTCGACGGTCGACGACTCCCCGATCGAATTCGAGAAGAACGAGACCGAGATGTGGAAGCCGCGCAACTACGACGGCACCTTCCTCGGTCCCATCACGATGCTCGAGGCGATCGCCAAGTCGCGCAACCTGGC
>JANXPS010000294.1 GCA_025357175.1 Deltaproteobacteria bacterium
ACGATTCCGTTGAGGTCGCCCTGGATGTGGATGGAGGAGATGAGCTCTCCGGCCAGGCGGCTTTCCTCGGTTTCCTCCGGCGGCATTTCCTCTGGCATGATGAAGATTAGCGTCTCGAACACGTCGTGGACGGCCTCGACAATGATTTCGCCCATATCCTTGATGACCATTCGGTTCCCCCAGGTTGGTTTCCCACCCATTCCTCTTCGGAATATCTCCGGGAAACTTTAGGCCGACCCGCTTATAAATGCGCCGCGGTGGGGATTTTGGAGTGAAGTTTTTCGGGAATCGCTCCGATAGGTACAATGTTCGCGGAATCCCGATCATCCTCGGAGGGAACGTTCATGGCGGAGCGGCAGGGCAAGAACGAAACGACGGGCACGATTAAGAGCAGCAAGTTTCTGACCTTCCAAATGGGCGACGAGATCTACGGACTCGACATCTTGAAGGTCAAGGAAATCATCGGGATCATGGACATCACGCCGGTTCCGCAGTCTCCCGGCTACGTCAAGGGCGTCCTCAATCTCCGGGGCAAGATCATCCCCGTGGTCGACCTTCGACTCAAGTTCGGGTTCGATGAACGGGAATACACCGAACGCACCTGCATCATCGTGGTCGAACTCGACATGGCCGAGGGCAAGATGCTGGTCGGCATCATCGTCGACGCCGTATCCGAGGTGACCAACATCTCCGAGTCCGATGTCGAGCCGACGCCCGAATTCGGCGCCGGCTTTTCGACCGACTACATCCGGGGAATGGCCAAGATCAAGGGCAAGGTCGTCATCCTGCTGGACATCAGCCTCGTGCTTTCGGGCGGCGGTCTGGGGCAGTTTGCCGGTTAAGCCGTACACCAAGGAGGCGGTCCGATCGTGACAAGCGCACAAGATAACAGCGGCCAGGCAGGAGGGGCCGACAAGACGCCGGCCGAGGTCCAGTTCGACCGCATATCGGTGGCGGTGCTGACCGCTTCGCGCGACGACATGCGCAAACTGGGAGAAATCCTGTCCGCCTTCGAGCAGATCGGCCGCATCGCGGCCGCCGAAGGGCGCGCCGACGTTCCCGATGCGGTGAGCGCCGGCGACGCGGTGGGCACAGCGCTGATGTTCGACGACACCGCCCGGAAGCACTGGGACAAGGCGATGGACATCTTCGGGCGGCTTGCCTCCTGCTGCCAGGAGGTCTTTCGGGGCGCCAAGATGAACCGTCCCGTGCTCTCACGCATTTTTTCCGACATCCGTGAGCATCTCGAAATCGAGATCGAAGGGGGCGAAGCCGAGGAATCCGCTTCGGCCGCGACGGGCGGCGCCGACAAAAGCATGGCGCTCGACCAGGACAAGGAGCTCTACACCGACTTCATCACCGAGTCGATGGAGCACCTCGACTCCATCGAGGTCAAGATGGTCGACCTCGAAGCCGCGCCCGACGACAGCGAAACGCTCAACGCGATATTCCGGGCGTTCCACACCATCAAGGGCGTTTCCGGATTCCTCAACCTGCGCGACGTCAACGAACTCGCCCACCGCACCGAGACGCTGCTCGACATGGCGCGGCGCAACGAACTGCCCGTGACCGGTTCCGTCATCGATGTCATTTTCGAGGCGATCGACGGAATGAAGGGGATGATTCGCGACGTCTCCGAGAAGGTTTCCGCAGGCGCCGCGACGCGCGAGTTCATCGGCACCGACCGGATCATCGCCCGGATCACCGCGGTCCAGGAAGGGCGCGAGGATACGCCGCCCCCCCGGCAGGCGGGGACGCCGCCCCGACTCGGCGACGTCCTTGTCGACCAGGGCAAGATCACGCAGGCCCAGATCGAGGAAACGCTCAATTCCCAACCTGAAGGCGGCGGGCGGGAAACGCTCGGCATGCTCCTCATCGAAGACAAGAAGGTCTCCCCGAAGGACGTCGCCCAGGCGCTCCGGATCCAGAAGAACGCGGCCAACGCGATCGAGACTCAGGACATCCGCGTCAACATTCACAAGCTCGACGGGCTGGTGGACATGGTCGGCGAACTCGTCATCGCGCAGTCTCTCGTCTGCAACGATCCCGACGTCATGTCGATCGACAGCCAGCGGTTCTACCGCAATCTTTCGCAGCTGGGGCGCATCACGTCCGAGCTTCAGAAGATCTCGATGTCGCTTCGAATGGTTCCCATCAAGAACACGTTCCAGAAGATGTCGCGGATGGTGCGCGATCTTGCCAAGAAGTCGGGCAAGGAAGTCACCATGCTGATGGAGGGGGAAGACACCGAGGTCGATCGCAACATGATCGAGGAGATCCACGACCCGCTTGTCCACATGATCCGCAACTCGGTCGACCACGGCGTCGAGAAGCCCGATGTCCGGCTCGCCGCGAACAAGAGCGCGCTCGGCACCGTCACGCTGCGCGCGTTCCACCACGGCGGCAACGTGGTGATCGCGGTCGAGGACGACGGCCGCGGCCTCGATCCGGCCAAGATCCTCGCCAAGGGACAGGAACGGGGCGTCGTCGCTCCCGGTGCGTCGTTGTCCGAGTCCGAGATCTTCGCCCTCCTGTTCGAGCCCGGCTTCTCGACCGCCGAGAAGATCACCGACATATCGGGGCGCGGCGTCGGCCTCGACGTCGTCAAGCGAAACGTCGAGAAGCTGCGCGGCACCATCGAGACCCGTTCGAATCTCGGGCAAGGTTCGACCTTCCAGATGAAGTTCCCGCTGACGCTCGCGATCATCGACGGCATCGTGGTCCGGGTGGGGGAGCAGCGATACATAATGCCCACCAACAGCATCGTCGAGGCGCTCCGGCCCCCGCGCGAGGATTATTTGACCGTCGAGCAGCGCGCGGAGATGATCCGGGTCCGCGAGGAGCTGTTGCCGCTGGTGCGTCTGCACAGGCTGTTTTCGATCCAGGGCGGCATCCAGAATCCATGGGAGGGCCTGGTGGTGGTCATCGAGAGCGAAGGCCAGAAGCGCGCGGTCCTGATCGACGAACTGCTCGGAAAGCAGGAAGTCGTCATCAAGACGCTGGGGGGCGGAATGTCCAACGTGCGCGGCATCTCGGGAGGCGCCATCATGGGCGACGGACGCGTGGGGCTGATTATCGACGTCTCCGGCATCTTCGAGATCACCGGGCGACAAGCGTCCTTCAACTGACATGACCCATGTTTTTCCGATCGAACCGTCCAAGGATGTGTTGCATCCCCGCGACCTGACCGATGCCGACTTCGAGAAATTCCGGCGGATCATCTACGACACCGCCGGGATAACCCTCAATGAAGGCAAGAAGGAACTGCTGCGCGCCCGCCTCGGCAAGATCCTCCGGAAACGCGGGCTGACCTCCTTCACCGATTACCTCGCCGAAATCGAGTCCGACAAGAGCGGCGAAGAGATCATCGTCCTCCTCGACGCGGTCTCGACAAACGTTACCTCCTTCTTCCGCGAGCCCGACCATTTCCATTTCCTCGAGTCGACCGTCCTGCCCGCGCTCGCGGCCGTCCGCAATCAGTCGGGAACGCGCAAAGTGCGCATCTGGTGCGCCGGCTGCTCAACCGGCGAGGAGCCGTATTCGCTGGCCGTCACGCTGCGCGAGACGCTTCCGGGCATAGAAGGATGGGACGTCAAGATCCTCGCAACCGATATCTCGACGCGCGTGCTCCAGATCGCCCGGAACGGCCTCTATCCCGGTGACAAGTTCAAGACAATGCCCTCCCCGGTGGTCAACCGCTGGTTCGTGCCGGCCGAGGTGCGCGGCGAAGGCGGTTATTACCGGGTGCAGCACGCCATCCGGAAGATGGTCACGTTCGCCCACCTGAACCTGCACGCGGACTACCCGTTCAAGGGACCGTTCGACGCCATCTTCTGCCGAAACGTGATGATCTTCTTCGACCGCCCCACGCAGGAGACGCTCGTCAATCGATACCACAATTACCTTTCCGACGACGGATACCTGTTCATCGGGCATTCCGAAAGTCTCAACAGCATCTCCCACCCGTTCAAATATGTCCGCCCCGCCGTCTATCGAAAGACGGGCCCTGCTTCTGCCGAAAGAAGAGGCATCGTCGCATGAAACTGACCGTCGGCGTGGCCGACATGAAGATCAGCAACCGGCCCGACGACATCCTGATCACCTATTCCCTCGGGTCATGCATCGGGATCGTCGTCTTCGATCCCGTGGTGGTCGTCGGCGGCCTGCTCCACTTGATGCTTCCCGAGGCATCGCTCTCGGCCGACAAGGCGGCCAAAAACCCCTATATGTTCGCCGATACCGGCATCCCGCTGCTGTTCAAGGATTGCTACAGGCTCGGCGCGGTCAAGGAACGCCTGATCGTCAAGGCGGTCGGCGGCGCCCAGGTGCTCGATCCCAACGGCATGTTCAACATCGGAAAGCGAAACATCCTGGCCATGCGGAAACTGTTCTGGCAGAACGGCGTCACCATGGGGGCTACGGCGCTGGGAGGAACAGTCAACCGGACGATATCCCTGGAAATGGGCACGGGCACCGTCTTGTTGAAAACGTCAGGAGAAGGGGTGGTGTCGCTATGACGCGGGTCGACGAAATTCTCGCGAGGGCGGGCGAGCTGCCGCCGTTTCCCGCGGTGATCCAGAGAGTCATGGCGCTGATGGCGGATCCCCTGGTCGGCGCCGACAAGATCATCGAAGTCGTCAAATACGACCAGGCCATCACGGCCAGGGTCATCAAGATGTGCAACTCGACTGTGCTGATGGGAACCTCTCCGGTTTCGACGCTCCGGGACGCGCTCGTGCGGATCGGCAACAAGCAGCTTCTCCAGATCATCATGTCCGCGGGCGGAACCGAACTGCTTCAGCGTGAGCTCGAAGGGTACGGACTCGGGCGCGGCGATCTCTGGAAACACTCCATGCTCTGCGCGCTGCTCGCCGAGTCGCTGTGCGACGTCGTCAAGTACGGTGCGCCCGACAAGGCGTTCACGGCCGGACTGCTGCACGACGTCGGAAAGCTGGCGATGGCCGGGTCCGTCGCCGACTCATACGAGGACATCCGCGAAGCGGCCACGGCGGGCAGGATCTCGTTCTTCGAAGCCGAAACCAGGGTTCTCGGCGTCGGGCACGCCGAGATCGGGGGCCGGCTCGGGGAACTGTGGAACTTCGACGCCGAGATGGTCGCCGCGATCCGGCACCACCACGAACCGGCCGGGGCGCCGGGCGAGTCCAAGCTGCCGTTCCTGATCCATCTGAGCGACATCCTGTGCCTGACCAGCGGGATCGGCGTCGGCTCGGACGGGCTCCAATACACGATCGACCACGATTTGTGCAAATCGCACGGGATCGGTATCAGGGAGTTCGAGCTGGCGATGATCCGTCTGATGGAGGTCGAGGCCCAATTTCACGCCATCGTGGCGATGTTCGACCGGGAGGGATGAGGTTCCATGGCTAAAATCAAGGTGCTTGTGGTCGACGATTCGGCTATCGTCCGCAAGGTTTTTTCCGAAGAGCTGAGTCGCCACCCCGACATCGAAGTGGTGGGAACCGCCCCCGATCCGTTCATCGCGCGCGACAAGATCCTGCAGCTCGAACCCGATGTCAACACGCTCGACGTGGAAATGCCGCGCATGGACGGCATCACCTTCCTCAAGAAACTGATGAAGTACAAGCCGATGCCGGTCATCATCGTCAGTTCCCTGACGCAGGCCGGAAGTTCGATGGCGCTCGAGGCGCTCGAATCCGGCGCCATCGACGTGGTCGCGAAGCCGGGCTCCTCTTTTTCCGTCGGAGAACTTTCCGAACAGCTGGCCGACAAGATCCGTGGCGCGGCCATGGCCAAGCGCGGCTTGCGCCTTCCGGTGGCTTCCGCGTCGATTTCCCCCGAACCGGCAGGCGGCTATCGGCTCCAGGACACGACCGACAAGGTCATCGCCCTCGGCGCCTCCACGGGAGGAACCGAGGCGATCAAGGCCGTGCTCACGCAGCTCGACGCCGGGATGCCGGGCATCGTCATCGTCCAGCACATGCCGGCGCAGTTCACAAAGGCGTTCGCGCAACGGCTCGACGGCATCTGCCGAATGGAGGTCAAGGAGGCCGAGGACAACGACCTGGTCCGCACCGGACGCGTGCTCATCGCTCCCGGGAACTTCCACATGGTGCTGACGAGAAGCGGCGCGAAATATTACGTTCGGGTCAAGACGGGACCGCTCGTCTGTCACCAGCGGCCGTCGGTCGACGTCCTGTTCCACTCGGTCGCCGAGGTGGCGGGCAAGAACGCGCTGGGCGTGATCCTGACCGGCATGGGCAAGGACGGCGCCGAGGGGATGAAGCACATGGCCGACACGGGTGCGGTCAACATCGCCCAGGACGAGGACAGCTGCGTCGTGTTCGGCATGCCCAAGGAAGCGATCAAGGCCGGGGGAACGCACCAGGTGCTTCCGCTCTCCCGCATCCCCCAGGCCATGACGGCGCACTTCAGCCTCTAGGTGAAGCCATGTTGAAGAAAATCCGGATCGAGGAACTGACGATCGGGATGGTCGTCGAGAAGATGGACCGCTCGTGGCTTGAGCATCCGTTCTTGACCGGACGCAAGAAGATCACTTCGCAGGACCACATCGAGCGGCTGCGCGAGTACAACATCATCGATCTATACATCAACACCGATATGGGCCTCGATATCGTCAACGACCCCGACGACCCTCCGTCCGCAGGGAAAACGCCTGCTCCCCGCATCGAGTTCGTTCCCGAACCGCCCCCTGTTTCCACCGGGCCGTTCGCCGGTCTTCCCCGGAACCTGTCCGCCCCGCTCGAGGAGCCGGTTCCGTTCGAGCGGGAGATCGAGGCTGCGAAAGTCGTCCACAAGGAGGCGCATGCCGTCGTCTCCGACGTCCTTCACGACGTCCGGCTCGGCAGGAACATCGAAGGCGGCCGTACCGAAGCCGTCGTCGGCAACATGGTGGACAGCATATTCCGCAACATGGACGCGCTCTCCAGCCTTGGCCGCATCAAGGGTTATGACGAGTACACCTTCGTCCACTCCGTCAACGTCTGCGTCCTTTCCCTTACGCTGGGTCGTCATCTCGGCCTCGACCGGGAGGAGATGCTCGGCCTCGGCGTGGGCGGACTTCTCCACGACGCCGGGAAGATGAAGGTTCCCCCGGAGATCCTCAACAAGCCGGGGAAACTGACCGACGCGGAATTCGCCGAAATGAAGATGCACGCGGCCTACAGCGTCGAGGTGCTCGACCAGGCCGGCGGCATCACCGAGGAAGCCAGGATGGTGGCGCTGCAGCATCACGAACGCTTCCTGGGCACCGGCTACCCCGGCGGCCTGAAGGGCGAGGAGATCCACCGCTGCGCCCAGATCGCCGCGATCGCCGACGTCTACGACGCCATTACGTCCAATCGCGTCTACCACACGGGGATGGCCCCGCACGAGGGTGTCCGGAAGATCTACGAGTGGGGCAAGCGTGACTTCAATCCCGTCTTCCTTCAGCGCTTCATCCAGTGCCTCGGAATCTATCCGGCCGGCACGACGGTCGAGCTCGACAGCGGGGAGATCGGCGTCGTCACATCCGTCAACCACGAGAAGGTCCTTCGTCCCCACGTGCTCCTGCTCTACCGGAAGGCGGGGGTCCATCTTCCGGCTCCGCTCGAGGTAGACCTCGACGAACCGCTGTCGCCCGGCTCGGCGAAGTTCAGGCGCACGGTCGCACGCCCCGTGGACCCCGCGAATTTCGGGATCGACATCGACCTTTACCTTCCCAAGGCTGCGCCTTGAACGGCCGCATCCCTTCTCGTCCGACCCTGGAGGTTCATCCATGCTTGACACTTGTTCCCTGAAGTCGAAACTGCTCGGCGCGTTCCTGGCGGTTGCGCTGATCACGGTGGGCGTCGGAGCGATCGGATACAGGGGTATCCTCTTCGCATCAAAAGCGCAGGATGCCTTCGCCACGGAGCGGCTTCCCGCCGTCAACGCCCTCTGGATGATCGCCAAGGGGCAAAGTGACGTGCAGCGCGGGGAAAGGACGATGCTGCTGGCCCAGGCGAGCCCCGACGAGATCGCATCCCAGAAGAAACGGATCGGGACGTATTTCGAGATGTCCGAAAAGGGATGGGCGGTCTACGGCGCGATTCCCAGGGATGCGGAAGAAGAAAAACAGTTCAGGGAAATCAAGGCCTCCTGGGAGGAATGGCGGAATCTCGACGGGCAGATGATGGCCGCCCTCGGTTCCGGGAGTCCGGCCGAAAAGGAAGCCGCATACCAGCTCTCGCTCGGCAAGGTGCGCGATGCCTTCCGAAAGTGCGAAACGTCGATCATGAAACGGGTCGAAACCGAGATCGAAGGGGCAAAATCCGCCGACGCGTTGTTCGACGGCCAGGTGACCATGACGAAGTGGCTGACCGGATTCACGGTCGTCGCGGGCGTGCTTTCTGCGCTCGGCCTCGGGCTGTGGCTGTCGGTATCGATTTCGGGGTCGCTCAACCGGACGATTTCCAGCCTTGCCGAAAACGCCTCCCGTGTGGATGCCGCGTCGACCCAGCTCGCCGAATCGTCCCAGTCGATGGCCGAGGGGTCGTCCGAATCCGCGGCCTCCCTCGAGGAAACGTCGTCCGCGATGGAAGAGATGTCGGCGATGACGAAACAGAACGCCGAGAATGCCGGGCAGGCCAAACAGCTGGCCGACAAGGCGGGATCCAGCGTGCTGAAGGCCAACAACTCGATGGAGGATATGGTCGGCTCGATGGCGCAGATCTCCTCCAAGGGCGAGGAGATCGGCAAGATCATCAAGACGATCGACGAGATCGCCTTCCAGACCAACCTGCTGGCACTCAATGCGGCGGTCGAGGCGGCACGGGCGGGCGAGGCGGGTGCGGGTTTCGCGGTCGTCGCCGACGAGGTGCGCAACCTGGCCCAGCGGGCCGCCGAATCGGC
>JANXPS010000308.1 GCA_025357175.1 Deltaproteobacteria bacterium
GCCCGTTTTTCTCGAACCACTCGCTTGCCCGGTCGTGTAGCGCGCCGATTTCTTCGGGACATTCGGTGCGAAGGCGATTCAGGAGAAAATCGGAGAAGAGGTGGTGGTAGCGGTACCAGGTGCGCTGGTCGTCGAGTCCGAAAATGAACAGGTTGCCGCTTTCGAGCGTTTCGAGCATTCGCATCCCGTTGCGTCCCCCGGTCAGCCGGTCGCAGAGCGGCGCCGTCATCCGGTCGAGAATGGCGGTCTTCATCAGGAAGCTCTGCACATCCCGGGGTTGCCGCCGGAACACGTCCTCGAGCAGGTATCCGGCGATCTTGCGCTGGACGCCGTTGACCGCCGCGACGACCAGGTCGGGGTTTTCCGCACCCTCGAATGTCATCGCCGCCAGTTGAAGGCCCGTGATCCATCCCTCGGTGCGATCCCGGAGCGCCTCGACCTGACGGCCCGTCAATCCCAGGCCGCATGTTTCGTTCAGGTAAGCGTGGCTTTCGGACGGGTTGAAACGGAGATCGTCCCAACGGATCTCAAGCAGGCCGCCCCGGATCCGGAGTCGCTCGACTGAAAGCGGCGGATTCTTCCGGGTGCCGATGACGAAGCGGATGCCGTCAGCCGCGTTGCGGAGCAGGAAATCCATCAGGGCGTGGATCGCCTTCTCGCGGATCTCGTGGTAATCGTCGAGGAAGACGGTCAGCGGGAGGCCATCCGCCTCGAGATCGCGCAGCAGGCTTTCGGCGACATATTCGATCGGGACGTCCGGCGTCGCGGCAAGCACTTCGAGCGCCTCCCGGCCGACGCCGAGCCTGGCGGACCGGATCGCGGAGACCAGATTGACGAGAAAGCGGCGGGGCAGGTTGTCGAAATCGTCGAGGGAAAGCCATGCCGCGGGCTGGCCGGCGATCCTCAGCGCATGGTGCCACTCGGCCAGCAGCGTGGTTTTTCCGGCCCCGGCGGGCGCCGAAACGAGCGCAAGGCGGAACGGCTCCCCATCTCCCCCGGCAAACAGGCGGGGACGCGGCATGTGGCGAACCCCCTGAGAGGGCGGCCGCAGTTTCGTCTCGAGCGCGCGCCGTCCGAAGCCCGTATCCATGGCTAGGATTATAGATGAATTGGCGGGGCTGCTTGCTTTTACCGTCGATGCCCCCGACAATTGAAAGATGACATTCAAACGTCCTCCCTCCCTCCCGACTCATCCCGCGGGAAGGTTTCTCCCCCAGCAGCTTTTTCCATCAGGCGAGCCGTTCGACGTCGTGCTGGTGACGGGCGACGCGTACGTCGATCACCCCGCGTTCGGGGCCGCCATCATCGCCCGCCATCTCGAATCGCTCGGATACAGCGTGGGAATCCTGGCGCAGCCTCCCTGGAAGGATGCGTCGGAGTTCAAAAGGCTGGGCCGCCCGCGGCTGTTCTTCGGCGTCACGGCGGGCAACCTCGATTCGATGGTGGCCAACTACACGCCCGACCGCCGTCACCGGGAAACGGATTCGTATTCCCCCGGCGGCCGGCCCGGCCTTCGCCCCGACCTGGCGACCGTCGTCTACGCGCATCGATGCCGGGAGGCGTTCCCCGGCGTGCCGATCGTCCTGGGCGGGATCGAGGCCAGCCTGAGGCGGCTGTCGCACTACGATTTCGTGCAGCAGAAAGTGCGCGGTTCGGTCCTGGCCGACGCCAAGGCCGATGTCCTCGTCTACGGCATGGGCGAGCGGGCGGTCGGAGAGCTGGCCCGGCATTACGCGGAGGGGCGCCCCCCCGAAGCCTTGCGGGAGATGGCGGGAATCGCCTACCTCTCGTCCACGCCGCCGGAGGGCGCGTGCGTGCTTCCTTCGACCGAGATCGCCGCGAAGACGACCGACGGGTTCTTCGAATTCTACAGGGCGTTCCGGGAAGCGAGCCTGGATCCGTCGCCGCCCGTTCAGGCGCAGCCGCACGGGAAGCGGTGGGTGGTCGTCAATCCACCTGCGGTTCCGCTCTCGCCGGAGGAACTCGACGCCTTGTATCGGCTCCCGTTCCTGCGCGCCTTTCCCCCGTCCTACGGCCGCGAGGGGGGGATCCCGGCACTCGAAACCGTCCGGACGTCGGTCGTGACGCACCGGGGGTGTTCGGGCGGGTGCGCCTTCTGCGCCCTCGGCGCCCACCAGGGACGGCAGGTCGTCAGCCGTTCGCCCGAAGGGATCATGGAAGAAGTACGTGGATTGGCCGAGCGCGCCGATTTCAAGGGGACGATCCAGGACCTGGGCGGCCCCACCGCCAACATGTACGGAAGCCGATGCGGCCTCGCCGGTGCGGAGGGCAAGCCGGGCTGTTCCCGGCCGAGCTGCCTGTGGCCGAAGATCTGCCGGCATCTCGAGGCGTCGGGCGAACCTCTCCGGAAACTGCTGGGCGACGTCCGCCGGATTCCCGGCGTCCGCCATGCGTTCGTGGCGTCCGGGCTGCGGCACGACCTGCTGATCCTGCCCGGCCAGCGGAACCTTTTCCGTGATCTCGTGGCGCACCACGTGAGCGGACGGATGAAGGTTGCGCCGGAACACATTTCTCCGGGGGTGCTTCGCCGGATGCGCAAGCCGCCGCTCGCCGCGTTCGAGGAATTCCTGCGGCTGTTCCACGAATTCCGGCAGGATGCCCGGAAGGATATCTTCCTGGTGCCCTACCTGGTTACCGGGCATCCGGGAACGGCCATGGAGGACGCGCTCGCGCTGGGCCGGTTCGTCATCGAAAAACTTGGGGGAGGCGTCGAGCAGGCCCAGCAGTTCACGCCCACGCCGATGACGGACTCGACCTGCATGTTCGTCACCGGGCGCGATCCCGCGGACCGGGAGGCGGTCGAGATCCCCTCGGGCGGAGAGGCCAAGGTCCAGAAAGCGATCCTCGACCTGAAAAATCCGCGCAACGCCGAAAAGGCGGCTTCGCATTTCCGCCGGGTCGGGCGGATGGATCTTCTGAAGGGAATCACAACACGGAACGAAGGGGGAGGGCGATGATGATGACTGGAAAGGTGGCGATCGTAACGGGGGCGTCCCGCGGAATCGGCGCTGCCACCGCCAAACGGCTCGCGGCGCATGGGGCGGTTGTGGCGGTCAACTACATGAACAGCCGTGATGCAGCCGAAGCGGTGGTCCGGGAAATCGTGGCGGGCGGGGGAAAGGCGATTGCCGTGCAGGCCGACGTCCGCGATGCGGCACAGGTCGAGGCGATGGCGGCGACGGTCGCCGGCGCGCTCGGAGCTGTCGACATCCTCGTCCTGAACGCGAGCATCAATTTCCCGATCGTCCCGTTCCTGGCGTTCCGGTGGGAGGATTTCGAGGCCAAGCTGACCGGCGAGCTCAAGTCGGCCTTCTTCTGCTGCAAGGCGTTCGTCCCCGGGATGGTCGAGCGAAAGCGGGGTTCCATCGTGGCGGTCAGCAGCGGCCTGTCGCGTCACCCGGGCTACGGCTTCTGCGCCCACTCGACCGCGAAATCCGGACTGGACGCCTTCATGAAATCGCTCGCCCTCGAGCTCGGGCCGAGCGGCGTGCGGGTCAACGTCGTCGCGCCGGGGCTCACCGAAACGGACGCGACGTCGTTTCTCAAGCCCGAGTACAAGGAAGGGGCGGCCAAGGCGACACCGTTGCAGCGGATCGGCGTTCCGGAGGACGTGGCGGGGGCGGTGCTCTTCATGGCTTCCGACGAGGCGCGCTTCGTGACCGGCGGGTATCTGCCGGTGAGCGGCGGCGTCCAGATGCTCTGATCGATCCGGCGGAGGAATGATGGTCAACGGCAACGGCAACGGAAAAAACGGAAACGGGCACCCGATCACGCCCGAAGAACTGGTCGGCGAGCTGCGCCAATCGGTCGACCGGCTTCCCGAAAGCGGGCTCGGACGCGCCGATCTGAAAATGCTCTCGAAGTCGTTCCGGGAGTTGGTTCACGCGTTCCGCCGATTCGAGTCGCTTCGCGAATTCCGGAAGGTTACGGTGTTCGGCTCCGCGCGCTGCAAGCCCGGGAGTCCGGCCTACGCCCAGGCCGAGGCGTTCGGCCGCGAGATGGCGGCGCGCGGCTGGATGGTCGTCACCGGAGGCGGCCCCGGCATCATGGAGGCGGCCCACGTCGGTGCGGGCCGTGACCTGTCGCTCGGGATCAACATCCTTCTCCCCTTCGAACAGCACGACAACAAGGTGCTCGAAGGGGGCGTCAACACGATCCACACGAAATATTTCTTCACCCGCAAGCTGTTGTTCGTGAAGGAGTCGCAGGGGGTCGCGCTTTTCCCGGGCGGCTTCGGGACGCTGGACGAGGCGTTCGAGGTGCTGACGCTCCTCCAGACGGGCAAGAGCCACCCGTTCCCGGTCGTCCTCGTCGACGAGCCGGGGGGCTGGTACTGGCGCGCGTTCGAACAGTTCGTCGAGCGCGACATCAAGGCGGAAGGCTGGATCTCGGGCGATGACACCTCGCTGTTCCGGATCACCGACAAGGTCGAGGAGGCGGTCGAGGCGATCGAGTCGTTCTACCGTGTTTACCACAGCATGCGCTACGTCGGTCCCGATCTCGTCATCCGGTTGAAAAAAACGCCCGATGCGCCGTTCGTCGAGCAACTCGGCGTCCTGTTCGGCGATCTCCTTTCCGAAGGGGGCTACCGTGTGACCGGGGCGCTGCCCGACGAGGCGAACGAGCCGGAGTTCGCGGAATTGCCCCGCCTGGTATTCCGCTTCAACCGCCGCGATTTCGGCCGCCTGAGGTTGTTGATCGACGCGCTGAACGCCCCGCAGAGCCGCCCGCGCTGAAACGCGGGCGGGGCTGTTTCGCTCTAAGTACCGAAAGGAGCGTCGGCCTTGGATATCACCGGGAATCGGGCAGCGTCCGGAATGAGATGGCTGGTTTGGGCGGGGTTGCTGGTTTCAGCCGCGGCGCTTGTCGTGGAAGCGGGAGCGGGCGAGGGGACGCGGTTCGGTTGGTGGCCGTTCCGGACCGGCTTCACGATGCTGGGCCGGGCGGTGTGGCTTGGCGGAGCGGGTGCGTTGCTCTCGGTTCTTGCGCTCTTCGCGGGCGGACGCCGGCCGCGGAAATGGGGGGATGCGATGGGTGCGACGGGCGTGTTACTCGGGTTGTTGGCGATCGCGATCCCCGGCAGCTTCTATTGGACCGCGAAGCACGTTCCCATGATCCACGACATCACGACCGACACGCAGGACCCGCCCCGTTTCGTCGCCTTGCTGGATGCGCGTAAAAACGCGCCCAACGGGATCGAATACGGCGGGGCGGAAGTGGCCGGCAAGCAACGGATTGCCTACCCCGACATCCTCCCGGTCGATCGGGAGCTCGCGCCGCCCGCGGCTTTCGAGCGCGCCCTGGCGACGGCTCGCGGACTCGGCTGGCAGGTTGCGGCCGACAACGCGGCGGAAGGACGGATCGAGGCGACCGACACGACGCGCTGGTTCGGATTCAAGGACGACGTGGTGATACGCGTCTCGGCGGGCCCCGGCGGAAAGGGCAGCCGGATCGACCTGCGGTCGGTTTCCCGGATCGGAAAGAGCGACCTCGGGAAGAACGCCTCCCGGATCCGTGCGTTCATCAAGGCATTCGACGGGTGAGAACTGCGGGCTAGTGCGCGGGGGGCATCTCGCCCGTCTGGTGCGAGGGGCGCTTGAGCAGCAGGACCAGCGGCAGGATCGCGAACATCAGCATCGAAAGCAGCCAGAATGCGTCGTTGAAGCCCATCATCGTGGCCTGCCGCACCATCTGTCCGTACAGCCGTCCCATCGTGGTCCGGTCCGCAGAAGCCGCCAGTTCGGGCATCCCGTGGCCGATCAGCATTCGCCCCCGGCCGATCGCCTCGTTGAAGCCGCGGTCGAGCCAGGTCAGGTGCTCGGAGAGGTGCGACTGGTGCAGTTGCGCGCGCCGTCCGAACATCGTGGTCGAGAAGGCGATGCCGACGGAGCCGCCGAGGTTCCGGAGCAGGTTGTAGGCGGAGGTCGCGTTTCCCATCTCGCGCTTCGGGATCGAGGAGAGCGTGAGCGTCGTCAACGGGATGAAGAGGAAGCCCATGCCGAATCCGAGGACGATACGGGGCCACATCAGCGAGGCGAAGTCGGCGCCCAGCGTGAAGCGCGACATCATCTGCGTGGAAATCGCGCACAGGAGGATTCCGGTGAACAGGATGTATTTCGGGTTGTGCTTCCCGATCAGCTTTCCGACGACCGGCATGCAGACCAGCGTGGCGACGCCGCCCGGCGAGAGGACGAACCCGGCCAGCGTGGCGGTATAGCCCAGGAG
>JANXPS010000320.1 GCA_025357175.1 Deltaproteobacteria bacterium
CTCCTGGCGTACAAGGACAAGATCGACAAGGACAACCTGCTCGCAAGCGTGATGAAGGGAAACCATTTTCCGCTATCCGAGAGGTTCGGCGGGCAGCTTTACGCGATCTGCCGGGATGTGGCTCACCAGTTGGCGCTCGACGATCTTAATGTTGAGTATTACGTATGCAACAGTCCGGAAACAAACGCTTATGCCCTTTTCAATCACAACGAGGGGGAGCCGCACTATATCGTCTTGCATTCCGGGCTGATCGACAAGCTCGAGCAGGACGAGTTGCGTTTCGTCATCGGACACGAACTGGGGCACCTGGTCTACCGGCATTCGGTCCTTTATCGTGTCATGGATTTAATCTACCCTAATTTCGATGACTTGCCGCCATTTTTGCAAGGGATACATGACTTATGGCGGAAGCTCGGGGAGATTTCGGCCGACCGACTCGGGCTGCTCGCCGTCCGGTCGCTCGAGCCGGCGCTCTCGGCGATGTTCAAGATGTCCTCCGGCCTTTCGATGGGCTATTTCAAGATGGATCCGAAGGCGTACCTCGAGATGATCGACGAACTGATCATCGACATGGAGAAGACCGGTGAGCGCGTCTTCGAATCTCATCCGGCCAACCCGGTGCGGGTCAAGGCGCTCGTGCTCTTTTTCAGGTCGCGAAGCTGGGCGGACTGGATCAAGGGGAAAAAGCGGAAGACCGACAGGGAACTTGAGTCTAAACTTGAAGATGCGATAGCTATCCTACGGAAAACACCAAGGATTGAGCGGGAGCAGTCCGAGCTGGAGTTTCTCGCGTCCGCCGGTTTCACGCTGATGGTCTGCGACGAGGATCCGAGCGAGGACGAGTACACCTACCTCCTCAACCTTCTCTCCTATTACTATTTCTGGCCGGCGGCCTATCTCGAGAGTTATTTCGAAGAAAAGAATCCGAAGATGCTCCGGAGGACGCTGGCGAAAAGCGCGGCCCGCATCGTCAAGGAATCCCCCCAGTCGACGCGCACGCTGCTGCAGGCGCTGATCCCGCTGCTGACACGCGACAAGAAGCTCGACCAGAGGGAGCTCGACGCGCTGTTCGACATCGCCGAGAAGCACCTCAAGATTCCGCACGCCGAAGTGGTGGATCTGCTGCTCGCGGGGCTGGTCGAGAATTTCCGCCCGATGACGTAAAAAAAGGGCCGGCCATCTCCCGGCCGGCCCTTCCATGGATCGATCCGCCGCCCGCGACGTGTTCTGGCGAGAAATGCGGGTCAGGGGAGGCGCGAAATCACTTCTTGAGGAACGCCTTCCGGAAATCGGGGTCCGCGACGACTGCGGTGAACGCCTGGTCGATCTGCCGGTATCCCCGGTTTTCGAGGGCGGCCGGATCGGCTGCGGCATCCGGCGGGGGCGTCTCGACCTTGTACTGCTTCTTGAACGGCGCCTCGCCGGCGCGCGCGAGGACGACGTCGAAAACCAGTTCCTGGTCGCTGATCGAAGTGAACGATACGCTGAAGTCGGGGGCGTTCTGCGCGTCGGGTGCGATGGTCACACCAACCCGGTCGAACGCCTTGACGAAGCAGTCCCAGAAATAGGTGCGCAGCGTGGGCCAGGCTTCGTAATACGTCCGGGACGTACCGCTGTAGTAATCCCAGATGGTGGTGCCCCGGGCGTTGTTGGCGATATCGGAGACGAAAACGGTCTTCCCCTTGTAGCCGGCCAGATCCGCGGTATCGAAGGCGGGGGCGTAGCTCGCCTGCTTGAGGTCGATCCTCACTCCCCTGCAGCCGGTAACGGTCAATGCCAGCGTGCATGCCAGGAGCAGCGACGACTTGCCGAAGAAGCGTTTCATGGGGACCTCCGGGAGGGGGGGATGGTGCGCCTGGCAGGACTCGAACCTGCGACCAGCTGCTTAGAAGGCAGCTGCTCTATCCACCTGAGCTACAGGCGCGCGTGGGGGGAAGTATAGCAAATTAACGGTTAGAGCACGCATCGCAAGCGCCAATCGTGTCATCTTATTCCGGTTGCACGCCAGCGGGGGAGACGGAAGGGTCAGGATGAAGAAAGCCGGTTCAGATTCTCTCAAATCAGGTCAAACGAACATCGTTCGAGATAGCTTCGCCGTCGGGGGCATGTCTTGCGCCTCCTGCGTCGGACGCGTCGAACGTGCGCTGTCCGCGGTGCCGGGCGTCCTGTCGGCGTCGGTCAACCTGGCGACGAAATCCGCATCGGTCGACTACGAGGCCGGGATGGCAGACCCGGCTGCCGTTCGCGCCGCGGTCGAGGCGGCGGGCTATGAAGTCCCCGTCCCGGTGCCGCGGGAGGATCCATTGGCCACGCAGGACCGGTTGCAGCGCGAGGAAGAGGATTCGCTGAAAACACGCCTGAAGATCGGCGCCGGTCTTGCCGTTCCGCTGGTCCTTTTTTCACATTGGGAAATGGTCGTCGGGCATGGCGCCATGCCGCTTTCTCCGTTCGCGTCCGACCTGCTCCAGCTGCTTCTCGCGACGCCGATCCAGTTCTGGGTCGGCGCCCGTTTCTATAAGGGCGCCTGGGCGGCTGCCCGCCATTACACGACCGACATGAACACCCTGGTGGCGCTGGCGACGAGCGTCGCCTGGCTCCACAGCGTCATGGTCACCTTTCTCCCGGCGGAGGTCGCGCCGGATATGGCCGAGAGTCACGTCTACTTCGACACCTCCGCGACGATCATCGTGCTCGTTCTGCTCGGGCGCTGGTTCGAGGCGCGCGCGAAAGGCCGGACTTCCGAGGCGGTACGAAAGCTGGTCGGGCTGACGCCCAGGACCGCCCGGGTGATTCGCTCCGGCGGAGAGTCGGACGTACCGATCGAAAGCGTCCTCGTCGGCGAATCGATGGTCGTCAGGCCCGGAGAGAAGATCCCGGTGGACGGCATCGTGACCGAGGGCGGCGGGGCGGTCGACGAATCGATGCTGACGGGCGAGCCGCTTCCGGCCGAAAAGAAGGCGGGCGACGTCGTGACCGGCGGGACGCTGAACCTCAACGGACGGCTGGTCATGACCGCGACGGCCGTCGGCCGCGACACCGTGCTGGCGCGCATCGCAGCGATGGTCCAGGCCGCACAGGGCAGCAAGCCGCCGATCGGGCGATTGGCCGACAGGATCGCCTCCTGGTTCGTGCCCGCGGTTCTCGCCATCGCCGCCGCGACGTTCATTGCCTGGTACTTCCTCGGGCCGGAGCCCCGGCTGACGTGGGCGATGCTCAATACGATCGCGGTGCTGATCATCGCATGCCCGTGCGCGCTCGGCCTGGCGACGCCCACCTCGATCATGGTGGCGACGGGCAGGGGCGCGGGGCTCGGAATCCTGGTGCGCGACGGGGCCGCGCTCGAAACGGCGCACCGTGTCGATACCGTGGTGCTCGACAAGACGGGGACGGTGACCGAAGGCAGGCCCGGCCTGGCGGGCATACGCTACGCCGCGTCCGGGATGCACCAGGGCGCCAAGGGGGAGGCGAAGCTTCTTCGTTATGCGGCTTGCGCCGAAAGCGGGTCGGCGCACCCGCTGGCATCGGCGATCATCCGGGGAGCGGTGGAGCGCGGACTCGAGATCGAAGCCCCCACCGCGTTCGAATCGGTCGCGGGACGCGGCATCCGGGCGACGGTCCGGGGGCACGAGGTGCTCGCCGGAACGGCCGACTGGCTCGAGCGGGAGGGCGCAGACCCGACGGGTCTGCTTGCCGACGCGACCGAATTGGCAGATGACGGCGCGACGCCGGTCTTCGTCGCCATCGACGGGCGGGCGGCGGGCGTGCTGGCGATTGCCGATTCGATCAAGCCGGGGGCTCCCGCGGCGATCGGGGCGCTCAAGGAAATGGGGCTGGACGTCGTCATGCTGACGGGCGACAACCGAAGGACGGCCCGCGCCATCGCGCGGCGGGCTGGCATCGACACGGTGCGCGCCGAACTGCTTCCCGAACAGAAGGCCGACGAGATCCGGTCGCTCCAGGCGAAGGGCAAGGTCGTGGCGATGGTGGGAGACGGCATCAACGACGCCCCCGCCCTGGCGCAGGCCGACATCGGCATGGCCATCGGCACGGGCACCGACATCGCCATCGAATCGGGCGACATCGTGCTGATGGGCGGCGAACTGGCGGGCGTGGCCTCGGCGATGCGGCTGAGCCGCGCGACGATCCGCAACATCCGGCAGAACCTTTTCTGGGCGTTCGCCTACAACGTGCTGCTGATCCCCGTGGCCGCCGGCGTCCTGTACCCCTGGTTCGGCATCCGTCTGAATCCCGTCATGGCCGCCGCCGCGATGGGTCTCTCATCGGTCACGGTGGTATCGAATGCGATGCGGCTGCACCGATTCAGATAAATCAAAATTCCGTGTTGACGAACGCCCGCGCTTCTTTGTATACTCTCCCTTCGCTTTTGCGGAGAGTGTAGCTCAGTTGGCAGAGCACCAGGTTGTGGCCCTGGTGGCCGTGGGTTCAATCCCCATCACTCTCCCCATTCTTTGACACCGGCAAGCCCCGGCGATTTCTTTCGGAGACGGGAAACGCGGGTTTTGTTTCGCGAGGGCGCCCGTAGCTCAGGTGGATAGAGTACCGGCCTCCGAAGCCGGGTGCGGAGGTTCGAGTCCTCCCGGGCGCACCACTATTTACTCGAAGCGCTCCAACTTGTTCTTTACATACGTGGGCCATTAGCTCAATTGGTAGAGCAGCGGACTCTTAATCCGGAGGTTGTAGGTTCGATTCCTACATGGCCCACCATTCATTGCAGCAAAAGGGAAACCGAGTGATCGGTTTCCCTTTTGTCGTTTCAGGGGGGGGCGGTATACTGCGAAAGTGAAACAACGATCCCCACTCTTCGTTTATGCAGATACTTCGGTCTACGGCGGTGTCGAAGACGACGAATTCGCCGATCCGAGTAAAGCATTTTTCGCCGCTGTTCGAGTTGGCGAGTTCATCCTTTTCGTCTCCGAGGTTGTTCGCCGGGAATTGGAGTTCGCCCCGGAATCCGTCAATCGTCACTTCAGGGATTTGTTGCCTTTGACTCATCTTGCTTCCATATCCGAAGAAGCGCTTGTGCTTCAGAAGGCGTATATCGATGCAGGAATCGTCGGCAAGAATTCCCACGATGATGCCTTGCACGTAGCCTTGGCAACGGTAGGGGGCTGCGAAATGATCGTGAGCTGGAATTTCAAGCACATCGTCAATTATCAGAAGATTCCGTTGTTCAATGCGGTAAACGCCCTGCAAGGGTACAGGTCGATTGCGATCTACTCTCCGTTGGAGGTCGTACAGCATGAAAAATAAAAAGTTTGATTGCGTCGAGATGAAGCGAATTGCCGCAGAGCAGATCGAGCGACAGTTGGAACCGCTTTCTCCTGAAGAGCGACTTGCGTTCTGGCGACAAGGTGAAGGAGATTTGAAGCGGGCATGCAGGACGGACTTGCCGGCCCGGAGAAAGACCGCGTGAAGAGGAATACTCCGGGGGGATGACGCCCTCGGATGTAGCGGGCCTCCTCCTTCGAGAACCATACCTTCACGTCAATTAGGTCCGCGCGGTTTCACCGCCGATTGCGCTCTCGCTCCCTTAGCGCTTGACGTGCCACGATGTTCATAATATTCTGAACAAAGAGAATGACTGGTGGGGCGATGAGCGAGCAACCGATCGATCGGTTCGTGGATACATGGGGAAGGATGGGACCTCTCTGGGGGGTCAGTGCGTCCGTGGCGAGGGTTCACGGCTTGCTGATGGCATCGGAGCGCCCAAATTGCCTGGACGAGATCGGTCAGCGACTCTCCATGAGCAAGGGCAACGTCAGCATGTCGCTCAAGGAACTTCGCGGGTGGGGCGTTATCCGGCAGGTGCCGCAGCGCGGAGACCGTCGAGAGTTCTACACCTGCGAACCGGACGTATGGAAGATGCTGTTCAGCATCATGCGGGAGCGGAAGAAGCGGGAATTCGACTCCGTCATGACGGGCGTGCGGGAGGCCGTCGTCGAGGCGGAGAAATCTCCGGAAGGCGTCGCATTGGAGAGGATGAAGCAGTTGGAGCGCATGCTGGGGACGTTCGATCTCCTTGCGGACAAGCTTCTGGCCGGGGAATCCCAGGCGCGCACGCTCATCTCGTTTCTTACGGGTTCCGGCAAGGAAGGGAAGTAGCCGACATATATTTTTTGTCCAAAGCGTTCAATTTGTTCAGAACGAAATGTGTATGTGAGGGCGATGCCAGAAAGGAGGAGGCCATGATCGACAAGAAACTCCATGTGGTCACGGGTGCGTTCGGCTATTCGGGGAGATACATTGCCCGCCGTCTTCTCGAAGCGGGGCATCGGATACGGACGATCACGAACCACCCGGATCCGTCGGATCCGCTGGCGAGAGAGATCGAGGTGCGCCCCTTGGCGTTCGGAGACATGGAGGGACTGACCGAATCGTTGCGCGGCGCATCGGTTCTCTACAACACTTATTGGGTCCGGTTCAACCACACGAACTCCCGGCACTCGGAACCGGTGGAGGACACCCGCAGACTGTTCGAAGCCGCGGGCAGGGCGGGCGTCCGGCGGGTCGTGCATGTGAGCATCACCAACCCTTCCGAGGATTCTCCGCTGGAATACTTTCGGGGCAAGGGGGAACTGGAGCGGGCTCTCCGCGAGTCCGGCCTTTCCCATGCGATCCTCCGTCCTGCCGTCTTGTTCGGGAAGGAGGACATCCTCATAAACAACATCGCGTGGCTGTTGCGGAGGTTCCCCGTGTTCGGGGTCTTCGGGAAAGGCGAGTACCGCCTTCAGCCGGTGTTCGTGGACGATCTCGCGAAGCTGGCCGTGGAGTGGGGCGGGAGGGACGAGGTTTCAACGATCGACGCGATCGGCCCGGAGACGTTCACGTACCGGGAGCTGGTGGCGACCATCGGGCGGATCATCGGGAAACCGCGCCCGATCATCGGGATATCCCCAAAACTCGGGTACCTGCTCGGATCGCTGGTCGGCAGGATCGTCGGGGATGTGGTGGTCACGAAGGAGGAGATCGTCGGCTTGATGGACGACCTTCTCTGCGTCGACGCGCCGGTGCCTCCCGGCATGACAAAGTTGACGGCAGGGCCACGAAGAACGCGAACTCGTTGGGGCGGCGCTATGCGAGCGAGTTGGCGCGGCGGACTTGAGGCGTCATCCGGAGAAATCTCCGGTCTTCCTCCGGTCCTTTTGCGTGCGGTCTTCCGAAAACGGGAAGCGGGCGGAAGCCCGAAGGCGTCCGCCCGCCGATTTGCCTGATATGCAGACCCGCGCGAGCGGGCCTAATCCTGCGGCTGCAGCAGCAGCTTGACGATCGCGTCCTTCTGCTGTGCGGTGATCGCTGAACCGTTCTTGCTGCCGGAGGTGCGCGTGATCGTCGCCAGCACGCGTGCGATATAGGTCGCCTCGTTCGCGGCGCGCTGGACGCCCGTCGGTTGGGCGCCATTGTTCCAGATCTCGCTGCGCTTCATCTGGATGATGTTGAGATCTTCCTGAAGGCCGAGGTAGGAGTCGAACACGGGGAAGCCCGTCCCGTAGGTGCGGCGTCCCGGAGTCCAGGTGCCGCTTTTGCCGACGCACGAATTATTGTCCCAGAACATGGGGTTGCTGCAGGTGCCCATCCACTGTCCCATCATGGCCGGGATCGCGGTGGTGTCGCGCGGGGCGTAGGCGAAGGTCGAGCCGGCGATCCATTTCACGAGGAC
>JANXPS010000064.1 GCA_025357175.1 Deltaproteobacteria bacterium
GCCTTCTCCAAAACCTCGACCTCCCCTGGAATCACTCCCGAAACCGCCAAACCATTCGACATGCTCATCCCCAAATCCTCTCTCGCCCTCTACATTAAACTTCGTGGGGTCGAGTGTCTCATCCATGTTGACACAGAGGGATTCCCCATGACACCATTATGGCCAAGCCGATGGAAGGCAAGTACATATAACGATCTGCCATTCCCTGCGTTCCGGCCTGCTTAAAAAACCCGATCACCGGCACCAGCATCCCGAGGTATAAAAACCATCCCGCGACAAGGTAGGGGCAACGCTTCGCGAAACGAATGACCAGGATCGTGACGATGGAAACCACCAAACCGGCGGCCATAACCTCCATCATATTGATCGCCGTTTCGGGATGTGGATAAAAAATCGAGAGGGAACGGGGGCAGATTGTCTGATAAAGATAATACCCGTAAGACCTCAAAGCGTTTGCGGCACGCGCCCAAAGCGGAATTGCTTCTGAGGAGATTACAGCTCCACCTTCTGTCTGAGCCTTGATCGTAATTGCACTGGAGATGGTCGAAAGCAAGAAGAGAGGTACTTTTTCCAGCACAGGTTTAATAAATGATCTTAGATATCCAACGGAAGGATCCGCTTCGACCTTGTGTGTATGAAGACAGAATCGCCGCAGAGGCCAGTAATCGATAAGCAGCAACACAAAAGGAAGCGTCACCGCCATTGGCTTTGAAAGCAGGGATAGGGCAAACCAGAGCAACACAAGCAAATAACGACTGATTTTTTTCTGCTCGAGATACCACCGATAACTCAACATCGACAAAAGGAAGAATGTCGGTTTTCAGATTTATTCACCCCCCCCTTTTCATAATCATTCACCCCCCTGTTCCCCGGTCTGCGTGACCGGATGAGGGGAGTTTCCCGGGGGAAGTTCCTTCCCCGGTTCTTACCACTTCATCGTTGATTTTGTCCAGTTCGGCGGCGCGGTTTTGCCGTTGCCATTGGTTGTGCCGGTTCGGTTTCTGCTGCGCGTTTCGGCTTCATTCTCGGCCGGTACGATTCGCCTTCGACTACGAGGTCGTAGGAGTTGCTCGTGAACCGGTCGATGGCGCTCTGGGCACGGACCGGGTCGGCGAATGTGGCAAGCCACTCGTCGGGGCCGCGGTTCGAAGTGACAATCATTGAACCGGCGCGATGCCGCTCGGTGAGCAGTTCGTAGGTGTCGCGGCTCTCGGTGGCGTCCATCCCATCGAGGGCAAAATCGTCGACGATGAGCAGATCGACGGCGATCAGTTTGCGCAGTTCGGCCTCGTGGGAGTTGTCGAACCGGGCGTGTTTGAGGTTCTTGAGCATCTGGTCGGCCCGCAGGGCGAGGACCGAGTATCCCCGGCGGCAGGCGATGTGGCCAATGGCGTGGGCGAGGAAGGTTTTGCCGACGCCCACCGGCCCGACGATGGTGGCATGTGCGCAGGTCTCGATGAACCGCAAGGACGCCAGTTCGTTGAGCAGCGTCTTGTCGTAGTGGATGTTCGCGCTGTCGTCCCAACGTTCGAGGCACATGGCGGGATCCAGCCGCGCCCGCTGGGCGCGGATCGTGGTGGCCTGCCCGTCCCGCCGCGACGCCTCGTCGGAGAGCGTCAACAGCAGGAAGTCCTGGTGGGTCATCTGCTGCTGGCGGGCTAGCGTGAGCCGCTCCGGCAGCGTGTCGAGCATGCGCCCCAGCTTCAGGCGTCGAAGCACGGTCTTTACGTCTTGCGAGATGATCTCTTGCATCATGCAGTGTCTCCTT
This sequence comes from Deltaproteobacteria bacterium, assembly GCA_025357175.1. Taxonomy (GTDB): domain Bacteria; phylum Desulfobacterota; class Deferrimicrobia; order Deferrimicrobiales; family Deferrimicrobiaceae; genus JANXPS01. The sequence continues at coordinate 1,769 of JANXPS010000064.1, forward strand.
TGTCGTTCCGGGATGGCCCTCGTTTGGCGGGCTGCAGGGTGTATTGCGATTTAGGGCGAAGGTATCGGGCGATCGGGATCACGCGGTCCGTGCCGACGGAAGGCGGCGGTGCCGGGCCGTTTTTCAGCGCCCGCCCCAGGCGCTTCACATCGGCCAAACCAACGGCCAGAGATTTTGTGCACGCCTCCTCCACGCGTGCCGATCCGTAGCGTTTACACAGCCCCAGCAAGGCAAAGACGCGGCGCATCCGGGTCCACGGGAACGGCCCTTCCAGGAGCGCTTCGGCGAAGCGGCCGACGGCTTCGCCATGCTCCGTCGCCTGCCGCTTCAGGAAGTCGATGTCGCGCATGGCATAGGCGGCCTGTTCCTTGGGGAAGTCGGACGGGTCCGTGGAGCGCTCCCCCGGCAGCTTGCGGGGATGGACCTTGACCAGGACGCGGTTGTCGTAGAGGCACACCGTCGTGCGGGTGGCGACCGCTTCCAGCGTCTTGCCGACGAAGACGCGAGGCAGCGAGTACAACGCCTTGGCAACGGAGACGTGCTGGTCGCGATGCACCTTCGGCGTCGCCCGCAACGGCACCTCGTAAACGTCCGTCGGAGCCGGTTTCAATGTCGCCTTTTCTTCGGCGCCGAAGTGCTCAAGCGGGATGCGCTGGGTCGTCGTATGCCGGCGCATCCCGTACTCGTTGGCGCACCACGCAAGCGCCCAGCGGCGGGCGTCCTCCAGCGTGTGCAGTTTCTCTCCGGCGAAGCAGTCGTCGCGGGTGCTTTGAACCGCACGCTCGACGCCGCCCTTGTCCTGCGGGGAACGAACACGGGTGGGGTCGATGAAGAAGCCCCGTTTCTGGGCGTACTCCTGGAACGTGAGATTGATCAACGGATCGAGCGGATCCGCGGTCTCCACGATCGCCTTGGTGTTGTCGGGGATGATGACGCGGAATATGCCGCCGAAGTATTTCCACGCCTCTTCGCACGCCTCGATGGCGTCGGCAGTGCATTCGGTGAAGACGGGGTAGACGAAGCGGTGGCGGGTACACACCGAGGTGAAGATGAACGCCTTGAAGCGCCGCCGCTTGCCGTCCTCGCCGGGCTCCAGCATCCCCATCAAGCCGGTGTCGAGCTGAAGTTCCTCCCCCGGTGCACAGGCGTCCACCGGGATGGTGAGCCGCCGCTTGCCGAAGCCCAGTTCCGAGTAGGCGAAGCGGTGCAGCGTCGGGTACGTGACGTCGATTCCCTGCCGCAGCAGAAGCTTGCGGATCTTGGTCAGCCGGATGCGGTCCTCGATCAGTTTGGAGATTTTCTCCCGATGCTTCTCGCAGATCGCCCACCCCTCGCCGTGGGGGCGGCCCGGCCCCGTTCCGAGGACGGCGAGCACCTCCGACAACTTCTCGTCGGTCAGCGCGTCGACGCCTTCCGCGACGCGGAGTCCGCAACCCTCTGCGACCTGGATATAGCGGCGGATCGTGTTGCGATCAAGGGCGATCCATCGGGCCATCGCCTTGCGCGAATGGCCCGACAGCCATTGCCTCAAAACTTCCTTCACTTCGATCATCGTGACCTCGCGATATGCCATGTTCCCTCCAGGCCTTGCCCCGCAAAGGGCAGGCGCAAGGAGGGTCATACCATCCGGTCACGCAGGGGGGTGAATGATTTGAAAAAGTAGCTTCGAGGGGGGTGAATGATTACGAAATAATCAGGTTAAAGGGGGTGAAAGGTTCTGAAAACCAACAAATCTCTGTCTCGTGAGGAGCAGCGCTGAAATTATTCGTCCTGGGTGAAGTGTCTACCGGATCGCATGGCATCTTCCGCTCTCCCGAGCTCCCGCCCGAGGTAGGCGGCATGATCAAGTTGGGAGAGCAGTTCCTTTCGGATCGCAGCGATGTAAAGATCCCGAGCGTTTTCTCCTTCGAGGACGGCGGTCAGGCGGTGGTCGTTGGCGTAGTGTTCAAGCCGCAACGCCTTCAGTTCTGAAAGAACGTCGATCACGAAATATCCGGCCGGATCGCGCGGTGAGACCGGGAACCCGGATACCCGCTCCACCAACTGCCGGACGACGATCGTTGCCGAACCCTCTCGGGACACATCAGAAGAAACCTCGATCGTGGATGCAATCGCCAGCACCTCTGACGGGTCCATGACACCCACATGCGGGATGAGGCTCACCCGGCGTCGAAACGCCTCGATCTCGGCGAGAGTCAGGTTCTGCAACCGGGCCCGCTGTCCGGAAGCACCCACCACCCGCATTTCGCTATCCACGCCGTTTCTTGAGAGCGCAAGTAGCGATTCGCCGGCCCGGTGGCCCTTCGAGTCGAGTCCGCACAGCAGAAGCCACGAGACGGCGGGCGAAGTGACCAGGTTCCCCACCAACCGTTCGATCCCCAGGTTCTCGGTAACCATGCTCCCGACGATAGCCACACCTGTCGGCGCGGCCACGGCGACTGCTTCGAAAAGGTCGACGCTGGAGAGGGTGCAGATGGTTCCTTGCGCATTCGGATCTAGAACCCGGTAGTTCCCGGGGAGGGGAGGCCAAGTGGTATCAATGGGCGGAGGCGCGGTCGCGGAGTCGGTTTTCGTGCTGCAATCGCCCGGACAGGAACAGTTCGGGGATTCACCGACCGGTTGGCGGAACAGCTCGTTCAGCTCATTGAATGGCGCCACCGGAAGGCAGGGGTCGCATCCCAGACAATCGTGCGGCTGCGCCACCTCGGATCGGGCCATGACCGTATCCAGCAATGCCGATTCCGGGAGATCTTCCAACCCCCTCGCCCCAATGTCATCGCGGACCTGCCGGAGCACGTTCAGGTAACAGTGACAGGAAAGGCACATCGGCTCGTCGCCGACGGCGATCAGTTCCGCGAGGTACGCCGCGATCTTCGTCTTATCCATTTCCGGTCCCTTCGCACGTCCCTTCGCATCCGCAACCTCGCTTTCGGTTCAGCAGGCGGACTCCCCACGCCACGGATAGCAGCGTGATGCCGAACATCAGCGGACCGGTGATCTTCGCCCACTTTGCCCCAAGCAGGCCGATGTAGATCGGAAGCATGGGAGAGCCGCAACAACCCAGCAGGAAGCATCCCAGCCCGTAGATCGCCCCGGCGGCAGCAACGCCTCCCGCGGCCCCGACGGCGGCTTTCCTGCGGTTCTCCCGGAAGACGGACAGGGCGAATACCGTAAATCCCCCGGATAGGGCGTACGAAGCGCCCATCCAGAACTTCCCTCCGGTGAAAAAGTCTCGAAGCCGATCAAACAACGGTGCAGCAACCATTCCCCACCCACCGCATGCGGCGGGCGGATCTGGATGGAATGCAGCCCATCCCGCGTAAGAGATGAAGATCGCG
>JANXPS010000077.1 GCA_025357175.1 Deltaproteobacteria bacterium
TCCATGCTGACCCCCCAGGCGTACCGCAAGGGAATCCGGCTTTCGACGTCGATCTCGCCGGATGCGCCGTTCCAGCTCATGGGCGACCCGGTGCACCTGAGACAGATCGTGACCAACCTGCTGTCGAACGCGGTCAAGTTCACCGAATCGGGCGCGGTCACCCTTCGGCTGCTGTGCATCTCCGACGGGGGCGACTCCGCGACGCTCCGCTTCGAGGTCAAGGACACCGGGATCGGCATGACCCCCGAGCAGAAGGGGAAAATTTTCGAGCGGTTCACGCAGGCCGACGATTCCACTACGCGCAAATACGGCGGAACGGGCCTCGGCACGACGATATCGAAGCAGCTCGTCGAACTGATGGGCGGGGAGATCGGCGTCGAGAGCGAGGCCGGCGTCGGAAGCACCTTCTGGTTCACGGTGCCGTTCGACAAGCAGCAGACGGAGAGCCAGGCGGCTCCCGCGCCGCCGGGCGGCGACCTGCGCTTCATGGTCGTCTCGGCCGATGGCGGCATACTGGGCACGGTCACCCGCGACCTCGATTCCTGGAACATCGAGACCGTGGCGGTCCCGCGCGCCACGCTCGCCTTCTCGAAGCTCGTCGCGGCCGCCGACGACGGCAGCCCCTATCACGCCGTGATCGTCGCGGAACAAGGCCTCGACATGGGCGCCGCCGAATTCGCGAGGGTGGTCGGCTCGGTCCGCAAGATCGCCGCAACCCAGCTCATCCTGGTATGCCGGCCCGGCGACAAGACCGACTTCGACACGGTGTCGCGTTGGGGATACTGCGTCGCGCTCGAGAGCCCGGTCGACAAGACCATGCTGTTCAACGCCATCCACTTCGTCCGCCCCGACGCGCCCGACGGCGACGGGATGGTCTTCCTCGCCAACCGCTACCGCCAGCGCAACGCCGCCTCAGAGCGGTTCCACATCCTGGTCGCCGAGGACAACCCCGTCAACCAGAAGGTCATCCGCCTCATCCTCGGCAAGGCGGGCCACACGGTCCGGATCGTCGAAAACGGCGAACTCGCGCTCGACGCCCTGCAGGAGGAGAAGTTCGACCTGGCGCTGCTCGACCTCAACATGCCGGTCATGGGAGGCGTGGAAGCGGCCAAGATGTACCGGGTGATGTCGCCCCAGGGCCCCTGGATTCCGCTGGTCGCCCTGACGGCCGACACGACGGTCGAGACGCGCCGGAAGTGCGAGGAAGCCCGCTTCGACGCCTACGTCCCCAAGCCGGTCGAATCGAAGAAGCTGCTCGGAGTGATTGCCGAGGTTGCATCCGGACGGGCGCCGGAAAACAGGGAGAGGACCGGCTCCTCCGAAACGGCCATGGCCGTTCGGGAAAGTTCGCCTCCTTATCCGCTGAGGAGCGAGGACGTGCTCGACCCGTCGATGCTCGAGGAATTGAAGGCCATGGGAGCGAACGACGCCTTCATCCTGAACCTGATCGGCATGTTCACGGAAGGCGCCGAGAAAAAGCTGGGCGAGATGAAGCGGGCTTTTCCGCATCGCCGGGCCGAAGACTTCAGGCAGCTGGCGCACGCCCTCAAGGGGTCGGCCGGGCAGATCGGCGCGGTCGCGCTCTCCGCGTTGGCGAACGACTGTTCATTTGCCGCCGACGAAACCATCGCCCGGGACGGATCACGGATGCACGCCGACCTGGTCGAGGAATACGTCCAGGTCAGGGAACTGCTGGACGCGCAAACCCGCCGTATCGGTTGCAATTAGCCGCCTAGCCGAGGGTCCCTTCGGCTTCGACCTCGGTTCGGGCCGGTTCCTCGACCCGTGCCACCTGCGCCTTCACCAGCCGGTCGATGATCCTCAGATCCGCGGCATCCAGACAGAGCGCGGTTTCGACCCACATTTCGGCTGTCTTCACGAGGTCGGACTTGGAGACCGTCAGCACGTCCTGCCGAACCCGCTCGATCGCCCGGCGTGCGCTGCCCCGGCGCGCATGATCGCGGATGAAGTTGGCGACCGCACGCTCACCCTCCCCGTCCTCGGCCAGGACATCGACCACGCCCATCTCGTAGAGATGGGCGGCGGTATAGACGTTGCCGCTCGTCATGAGTTCCTCGACCTGCCGCATCCCGACCCGCCGCGCCAGGAAATGGTAAGCCCCCATCCCCGGGAACAGGTTGAACAGGATTTCGGGCAGCGCGAAACGGGCCTTCTTTTCCGCGATGAGCACCGAGGCGCTAAGAGCCGCCTCGAAGCCGCCACCCAGCGCCTCGCCCTGGACCAGCGCGATCGTGGTCATCGGAAGATCGCAGTTCACCGAGACGGTGTGGACGAGGTCGATGCATTTCAGGGCATAGCGCAGCAGACCGGCCCGGTCCTTCTCCGAGATGAGACGCCGAAAGTTGAGGAGGTCGCCGCCGTAGCTGTAAACATCCGGACTTGAAGACGCAACGACCGCGTAACGGATGGGGCAGCCGTCCGTATCCCGGAGATGACGCCGGTTATGTTGCTCGATGGCACCGTAGCATCGTAAAAGGTCGTCGAGCATCGCTTCGTTGAAGCACTGACGTCCCTGCGGGGCCATGTAGG
>JANXPS010000126.1 GCA_025357175.1 Deltaproteobacteria bacterium
CCGTCCCCTTGGGGTAGTACTCCATGGCAAGACTGCCGCAGACCTGCCTGAGCAGCGGGTCGTCGAGGAACTGGAACGGCGGGATGTTGGAAAGGAAGCGAATCGCTTCGTCGACCATCATGGCGTCACCTTGGGGATCGGTCGGTTGAGATGGACGTACCAATAGGCCGAGGCGACGAAAAGCACGCCGCCGACGATATTGCCGAGCGTGACGGGCAGCAGGTTGGCCGCCGCGAAATTCCACCAGGACAGGAGCGGCTCGGGCCGGTGAAGCTCGGCGTTGAGGAAGAGCCCCTCGGGTATGAAATACATGTTCGCCACGGAGTGTTCGAAGCCGCTCGCGACGAACATCATGATCGGGACGTAGCAGGCGAGCATCTTGCCTGGAATGTCGCGGGCGGCGGTCGCCATGAAGACCGCGAGGCAGACGAGCCAGTTGCACAGGATCCCCCGGACGAAGGCGACCCACGGGTCAAGCGAGCACTTCGCGGCGGCGGTCCGGATGACCTGTTCACCGACCGAGCCGATTTCCCAAAGACGGGTCTCGTACATCATCCAGGCGAAGAAGAGGGCGCCCAGCAGGTTGCCGACGATCACGACCAGCCAGTTTTCGAGCATCTTGGCCAGGCTGATCTCGCCGTGCAGCACGGCCGCCGCGAGCAGGCTGTTGCCCGTGAAAAGTTCGGCGCCGCACACGACCACCAGCATCAGCCCGATCGAGAATACGCTGCCGCCCAGAAATCTCGAGATGCCGGACCCGGCATGGACGGCCGCGTCGCTGGTCACGACCGTCGCAAGCTGGGCGCCGAAGGAGATGTAGAAACCGGCCAGCAGACTGAGGAGGAACGTCCGGCCGGAGGACTGCTCGAGCACGCGGCGGCCGGCGGCGATGATCGCCTCGGCGGTCTCGGCGGGCGTCAGGAAGCGCTTCTCCACCGGGGAAGCTACTGCCCGCCCTTCTTGAGGTCTACCAGGATGGCGCGGATGACGGCCTTGAGCGTCTCGAACACGCCCGCGCCCGTGAGCGCCGACGCTTCGAATTCGGGGGAGTTCCGGTGGTTCAGGAGCGCATGCAGCTCGGAAACGGAGGCGATGTTGGGCAGGTCGCGCTTGTTGTACTGGAGCACGAGCGGCACCTTGTCCGGATCGTAGCCCTGTTCCCGCAGGTTGACGCGCAGGTTTTCGAGCGATTCGACGTTGGCGTCCATCCGGGTCAGCTGCGAGTCGGCGCAGAAAACGACGCCGTCGACGCCGCGCAGGATGAGTCGGCGGCTTGCATCGTAGAAGACCTGTCCCGGCACGGTGTAGAGATGGAACCGCGTCTTGAAGCCGCGAACCTCGCCCAGCGACACGGGCAGGAAATCGAAGAAGAGCGTCCGCTCGGTCTCGGTGGCGAGCGAGATCATCTTGCCGCGCGCCTCGGGGTTCATCCGCTTGAAGATGTATTGAAGGTTGGCGGTCTTGCCGCAAAGCCCGGGGCCGTAATAGACGACCTTGCAGTTGATTTCGCGCGAAGAGTAATTGATGAAGGACATTATTTGAAGAGACTCTCGATGTCGTCGTCCGTCAGTTCCTCGAGCGTGTCGATGGACAGGTCGGCTTCGCTGCCCGCCGCGTCGGCCTGCGCGAGGATCCGCGTGATCTCGTCGTTGACCTTCCGGACGCGGAGGCGAACCAGCCCGACCGAGGAGCGCTTGTCGAAGATGACCACCAGGATCAGCCGGTTGGCGATCACCGAGATGTGCATGTTGTCCTTCTCGCCCTCGTGGAAGAGGATCGAGAACTCCTTCTCGCCGATCAGGTTGGCAAGCCCCCCCGTGGCGGCGATGTTGCCCGCTGCAAGCGAAGCGATCGACGTGGCGTCGTACTCGGCCGTTTCTCCCGCGGAGGCGAGCATCGAACCGTTCTTGTCGATGAGGAAGACGACCTTGGCGTACGCATCCGCCTGAAGCCGCTTGAGCAGCGCGTGGAACGCCTCGCTTTCCTTCTCGCGAAGGATGAAGTGACCCTGGGCCATAGTCTGAAACGATACCATATATCAGGAGGGGGCTTAAACGGGAAAAGCAGCGTGGATTTGGTAGGATAAGGCATGAGCCAGAGAACCCGGGTCCAGCTTGCGGAAATCGATGACGGGGGATTGCTTCACCGCGCCGTCGTATTCGTCGTCGACCGGTTGAACGCCGCTCCGTCGGCGCTCATCCTGCTTGGCGGATATGCCTGCGTGGCGCTGCTCGGCGTCGTCGATTACTTCACTTCGTCCGATCTCTCCTTCCTGATTTTCTATCTCGTCCCGGTCTTCATCGTCACGTTCTTCGTCGGCAGCTGGGCGGGAGCCGTCCTGTCGGTCGCATGCACCGCGGTCTGGTTCGGCGTCAACACCCACGAACTGATGGCGGATGCCGCGACGGTCATCCCTTTCTGGAACATCGCCCAGAAGCTGGCATTTTTCTTCCTGATGACCTGGATGTTGTCGTCGCTCAAGACGGCGCTGGAACACCAGCAGGAACTCGCCCGGATCGACCCGCTGACGGGATTGCCGAACCGCCGCACTTTTCAAGATGCGGCCGCGGCCGAGATCCTGCGTTACGGACGCTACAAACGGCCTTTCAGTTTCGCATACATCGATCTCGACAACTTCAAGGAGGTCAACGACGGCGACGGTCACTCCGAGGGAGACCGGCTGCTCCGGGTGGTCTCGAACATCCTGAACGAATCGCTGCGGGAGGTCGACACGGCGGCACGGCTGGGCGGGGACGAATTCGCCCTCCTGCTGCCGGAAACCGGTTACGACGCCGCCCATACCGCCGCCG
>JANXPS010000209.1 GCA_025357175.1 Deltaproteobacteria bacterium
CCACGAGCCCCACGGCGCGCACCGGGTGCGCAATCGTTTCACGCACTGCCGGAGCGCTCTGGATGCCGGCCAGCGCCACCCGCTCGCTCCCGACGTTCACGTTGGCATACCCTTCCGGCAGCGCGGGTCCGCCGCCCGTTCCCTGTGTCTCGTCCTCGTAGACGGGAACGTAGTCCATCCCCATCTCGTCCTTGGCCGGCGTCTGTGAGGTGACCTGCGGGTTCATCGGGTTGCGGTAGAAGAGAATCTTCCGAGGGCCGCTCGGCACCTTCGCAGCTGTCCCCGCCGCGCCGCCGGCCGGCTTCCCCTCGATCTTCGTCAGCGCCATCCCTCAGATCGGGCAGTTGCCCGGCTTGTCCGAGATGATGAATGGGTGCATGCCGCAGGTGTATTTCTCGCCCTCGACGTGCGCGGCGGCCGCGTTGTCGGTATGAGGGGCGTTGCCTTTGCCGGCGCCGCGTCCACCCAGCCAGTAGCCACCGCCGACTCCGATCGCCAGCGCGACGAGAACGACGATCGGGAGCAGAAACCCTTTTCGCTCAATCATTTCGATCCTCCCGGAATTGCCTTCATCGTTTATCGGCCGGAGCGATTCGCTTCCCGACCCTGTCTTCCAGATCCGCCAGGGCGATCGACCGGTCGGCCCGGCTGCGCGCGAAAGCAAGGTTCGCCTCGAGCCAGCCCCGGTACGACTCGATCACGTCGGCGAACATCACCTTGCCCGCCGAGTAGCCCTGGTTCGAGGCCTCCAGCGCGCTGCGCGACAGCGTCACGACCCGGTCGCCGTAGAGCGCTTCTTCCCGTCCCGCCTTGTCGAGGGCGAACCAGGCGTTGCGGACGCCGAGGAGCGTCGCCGCCTCTTCCATCCGGAGGTCGGCCCGAAGCCCTTCGATACGCTGGCGCAGTTCCCGCAGATACGCTACCTGAGTCCCGAACATCGGCGCCTTGGGAAGCCCTTCGCCCACGGAGGCAACCGTCGTTGTCGGGAAGCTTCCCTTCTCTTCGCCCATGCCGCCCGCGCCGATCCGGGACACCTCGTCCCGGTCGTATTGCGACAGGTTCAAACTGAAGCCGGGGTGCACCATCGTCTCCTGCATGAGGAGCATCTTTTCCATCTTCCCGACCATCGCCCGCATCGACCGCAGCTCCTGGCGACCGGCCAGCGCCATCGACTGGAGATCGCCGAGTTCGGGAACGGCAACTTCCACGTTGTCGGAAACCGGCGCCCCGATCCGGATCGACGGCGGGAGCGCCAGCGTCTCGCGGATCATCGCCTCCGCATTCCGGCCCATCTCGCCGATCGTCCGGAGCTCCTCCTTCATCTTTTCCCGCTCGATCCCGATCTTCAGGACATCTTGGAAGGATGTCTCCCCGGCCGAATAGCGGGCCGTGGCGGCGCCTTTCAGGTTGTCGAGCAGGTCGAGCATCGACTCGGTGTTTTTCCTGGCCTCTCCGACGTAGATCAGCTCCCGGTATGCCTTGTCCACCGACGTGACCGCCTTGCGGCGGGCGGCCTCGAGGTTTTCGCGTGCGGCGGTGGTCTCCATCGTCACGACCTCGCCCTTGAGCGCCAGCACGCCGGGAAAGGGGAAGCGAGAGCGCGCCATCGCCTCAGGGGAATCCATCGGACCGATACCTGTCATCAGGCTCGCGGTGAATGCGCTGTAGCGCCGCAGGATCGTGTCGAGGTTCTCTGCCTGGGAATACCCTTCGATCGCCGCGCGGACATCGCGTTCTTTCGAGGCGACGCCCGGGTTGCGCAGCAGCGCCAGCGTCTCGAGGTCGGCCAGCGCAAAGCCGTCGGAAAGCGTCTTCTCCGCCGCCGCATTGTCGGAAGCCGCGTCCTTCAGGCGGGCAAGCTGCGCCGGTTCGGGCAATAGAAACGATTCCTCGACCGCGGGAGCTGAAAGCGACTTCTCCCACCGCGCCGACGACTCTCGGAGCATGGCGACCTGCGCTTCGAAATCGTCCGCGACCGCCCCCGTGTTATCGGCAAAAGGGTATCTGGCGACCTGCGAGCGATAGAGCGCCGGGGGTTGATACCCTTCGATCTCCTTCGAAAGCTCCGAATATCCCGCCAGGGCGGGAGCTGCCGAAAGCAGAACCGCCGCCGCGGCCCAGGCGATACGTGTGTTCATTTGCCCACCTCCCGGCCCGCGCCCACCGGCGGGTTTGCTGACGGTTCCCGATCGGTCAGCGATTTTCCTGCGAGCTTTTCGAGGCGGGCGAGCCACTTCCCGTAATCGGCCTTCGCGCGCGCCAGCGAAAGCTGGAAGGAATAGAAAGTCGATTGGGTCTCGACGTAGTCGCTGAAGCTCCCCTGTCCCTGCTTGTAGAGCGTTTCGGCACTCTCGATCGCCCTCGAAGCCTGAGGAACCAGGTCGTCCCGGTAGAGCCGGACCAGCCGGTCGGCGTTCTGCAGGCGGAAGAACGTGTCGCGGACCATCGTGCGAGTCTCGTTCCCCTGCGAGCTCTTCATCGCCTGCATCGTCTCGACGTCGGCCCGGGCCGCGCCTAACCGTCCCGCGTTCTTGCCGTACCAGATCGGAAGCATCACGCCCACCTGGACTCCGACCTGCTTGTCGCCCCGGTCGGTACCGTAGGAGGCGCCGAGACTGAACTCGGGCAGCGTCTCGTACCGTGTCAACAACAGCATCGACTGCGCCTTGTCCACGTTCGCCTGCGCGATCCGGTTCTCCTCGAGGTTCGCCCCGGCGGCGGACTGGATCTCGTCGAGGGTGTAGGCCAGCGGGCGGACGGGCACGTCGGCCGGAGGCCCGATAGCCGCATCGGCGGGACGATTGAGCAGGCCGTTCATCCGCGTCTTCTCGGTCTTTTCGAGTTCTTCGAGCAGCAGCCCGTCATAGAGGAGCTGACCGGACTGCGCCTGCGCCTTCATCACGTCGACCCGCGCGGCCCGGTTCGCCGCATAAGCGCCTTCGCCGACCTTGCGCAACTGGTCCAGCAGTTCCCTATTCTGCCCCGCGATCCGCCGCGCCTCGCGGATGTAGAGCAGTTCGTGATACGACTCGCGGACCTGGACCAGGACATCCCGGACCGCCGCGTCGAGCTGGATCTTCGCGATCCGCGCGTCGGCCTGCGCGATGTCGCCCGACCGTCCCAACTTGCCGGGCAGCGGGATCGGCTGGGTCAGCCGGACCGTCCAGTCGTTCTTCGGGGAGGAGGGCTGGCTCCCAGCAACCGGCATGCCGTTGGCGTCGGTCGCGGTCGCCATCGCCTGCGACCCGACCATGCGCATCCCTTCGACCATGAGTTCGGGGTTGTCCCATGACGTGTCGATCCGGTACTTCTCGGCCGTCGCGCGCCAGCGGGAGCGAGCAGCCTTGATCATGGGGTTGGACTGATATGCATATGACGCGAGGTCGCCCGGGGTTGCCCCCTCAGCGATCCTCCGGTCGAGCGCTTCCGTCGGACCCGTCTCCGCGGCACGGGCACCTCCGCCCATCGAGATCAGAACGAGAGTGGCCAGCGCCGCAACCGTGAAACGTGCGACGATCCTCCCCGGTCTCGACCCCCGCGACTTGTGCCGATTGTTGGACATCTTTTCCGTTCTCCTCTCCATCGCCGTCATTTCAACGGGCGGATAGGTGCAATTGGCTGTCATGCTGTGCCATTCGGCCTTCTCACGACGTTTCTTCAAGCAAATCGGCCCCGGTTCCTCACGACGCTTCATGTTCTCGGAGGACCTCACGCTCATTTCGCGACATCCGCAACGGCCGCCTTCGTTTTCTTGTCGGTATCCGATCCGCAGCAACCGCTCTGGCAGCCTCCCGTTTCGACGCCGTCCTTTCGGGAAGGATCGTGGAACACCTTCCCGAGGAACCACGTCACCGTGGCGGAAAGCACGATGGCAACCACGATCGAAAGGAACCAGCTCCTGGTGCTTCTGACCGGCTTGCCCGTTTCAACTTCCATGATCTCGCTCCTATCCTCCCGCCTGGGCCGGGACAGCCGGGCGACTCGCCCGATGTACCGGCCTGAGCGGGTTGTCCTCGGCGATCCGGCCGTCACGCAGGAGGACCGATCGCGTTCCGCGCTCGATGTTCCAGCGGTTATGCGTCACCATCAGGATCGTCTTGCCCGCGCCATGCAGTTTCGAGAACAGGTCGAGAATCTGGTCGCCGGTCGCGCTGTCGAGATTGCCGGTCGGCTCGTCCGCCAGCAGAATGGGCGGATCGTGAACGAGCGCCCTGGCGATCGCGACCCGCTGGCATTCTCCGCCGGATAGTTGCGAAGGCAGCCGTTCTTCCTTGCCGGAAAGCCCGACCGATTCAAGGAGTGTATACGCTCGCTCGATCTTTTCGCGCGAAGATTTCTTGTCGATCGCCATCGGGACCATCACGTTCTCCCGAGCGGTGAGGTAGGGCAGCAGGTGATAGGCCTGGAACACGAACCCGATGGTCCGTCCGCGGAATCCGGCCAGATTGTCTGCCGAGAAGGTCGAGAGGTCGGTCCCGGAGATGGAGATCCTTCCCTCCGTCGGCAACTGGAGCCCTCCCAGCAGGCACAACAGGGTGGACTTGCCGGAACCGGATTCCCCGGTGATCACTGCATACTCGCCTTCGCCGATCGAGAGCGACACCCCGCTCAAGGCCGTTGTGCGGGTTCCATTCGAACCGTAGGTCATCGAAACGTTTTCAAGCGTGATGAACGACATGGATGTGTTCTCCCTCAAAGGCTTCGGATGGCTTCGGTCGGGGAAAGGGCCGCAGCGCGGCGCGACGGAGGCAGCGTCCCGAGTAGGCCAAGCGCAAGCCCGATCGCGGTCCCGACCAGGATGGGGAGGACCTCGATCCTGCCCCGTTCGGCTCCGAACAGCGGCGCTCCCGCGAAGGCTGCGACCGACCCGAGAATCCCGCCCGAAACGGATGCCGCGAGCGCGATCCAGCCCGTCTCCCAAAACAGCAACGCCCGGATCGACCGCTTGCGGAAACCGACCGCGCGCAGGATGCCGATCTCGCGGGTTCGCTCTTGCACGTTCCCCATGATCGTCACGAAAACCATGAGCCCCCCGATCGTGAGAACGATCGCCGAGACGCCGAATCCCAGCCGCCGGAACTGGTCGACGGCCGCCTTGCGGCTCTCCACCACCGAGCGGATCGCGGACACCTTGGCGCCCGGCAGCTTCGTGCCGATCTCGGCGACGATGCCCTCGACCGGGCAGTCCTTGCATAGCGCGGCTACCTCGAAGAAGGTGACGCCGTCGGGGGATCCGGCAAGCAAGCGGACGTCGTCGAGTCCGGCGATGATCATCCCGTCTTCCTTCTCCCCGGTCGGCTGCAGGACGCCCGCGACCCGGAACGTCTTTCCGCCCGACTCGACCGTTCCGCCGGGCCCCTTGTCGAGCGCGACCGCCGCCTCGGAACCGAGCAGGATCTCGCCGGGGGCGGACAGCTCGGCTCCCTGCACTTTCCACCAGGGACGGGACTCGACGATATCCTTCGGCCGGATTCCCATCCACACCAGGTTCTTCCCGGACGTGTCGGCCGCGGTCAGGAAGTAGGGAACGACCATCCGGAGCCGATCCGAGAGAGCGATCGAGCGGATCGACCGCTCGTCCTCTCCGGTAAGACGCGCATGCGCCACCTGGGTCCCGCCGAGCGAGATGTCTCCGAACCCCAGGGAAAGCTGCTCCGTGCGCGGAGTGACCAGGATGTTGGCCCCGAACTTGTCGAGCTTGTCCCGGACGGCGCCTTCCATCCGCATCGTGATCGACGAGATCGCGACAAACGTCCCGATTCCCAGGAAGATGCCCAGGCCGGTGAACACCGCCCGCGACTTGCGGCGGAACAGGTTTTTCCAGGCCAGCTTGCGAATATTCATGTCGATGCCCTCGCGCCTTCGTCCGATTCTTTCAGGAGCGCTTCCGCTGGAAATAATCCTTGCCGGCGAGGATATCCGCCTTCCGGACCACCAGGTACTGTCCCTCGATCGCGTGCTGAAGCGAGTGCGGGTTGCAACCGCCCTTGGCTTCGCCGAGCTTCACGGCGACGAACTTCTGGTTGCAGTTGTTGCACACGAGATAGTCCCCTTCCTGCCGGTAGCCCCGGTTCATCCGGTAGCAGACATCGCAGGCGTCGAGCGACGCGTGGTACTTGCCGTCCTTGCTCTTGAGCGCGAAGTAATAGTAGAGCCGCCCCTCGGACTCGATCTGCAGGAAGAGCGCCTTGCCCGAATCCAGCGTCTTCAGCGGGATCTTTACGGCATCGGCCGTTTCGACCACGCCCGCCTCTTTTGCGGCTTCGGCCGGGGATTTCTTGAACAACCCGTCGAGTGCGCCGGCGTGAGCGGATACGGCGAAACCGACCATGAGAAGCGCCGCGACGACCATGAACCTTCTCTGAACCTTGACTCCTTGCATCTTGGGAATCCTCCCGGACTTCGTTTTGCCGGTATCAATGCACCCGCCGTGCCATTTATTCGTCGCCGAACAACACGCGTATTTACAGGGAGTTACGGGCATGCATGAGCTGGTGAAGCCATCCGACTGAATGCGCATTGAAGGATAATCTTCATCAGGTCGCCGGATATTCCCCAGAAACAAGGATGCCGGATCGTGGGCCATCAACCCGTCCGACGGCTTCCGAACGTCTCGAACCGATAGACCCGTCGGACTGCCAGGCCCGGGAAGGGAAAGGATATTCCGGGGGTTGTCGAAGAATGCACTTCAGCGCGGGACAGGCGGAATCATTGGATTCTCGCCCGTCCCGCGCCCGCGATGAGTTAC
>JANXPS010000240.1 GCA_025357175.1 Deltaproteobacteria bacterium
CAGCCTGCTTTACGTCGCGGAGACCGAACGAATCGTGGTCGTGGCCGTCGCGCACCAGAAACGTCGGCCCGGGTACTGGAAGTACCGACTCGTCCCCTAACCCATCGTCTCATCCTGCCGCGCGCCGCTTCTCCTCCTCGCGCTTCCTGGCAACAGCGGCCTCCGCCTCGTCCAGCAGCGTCACCATCCCCTCGGACGCGCCTAGCAGCGAATCGTTAGACAGGTGCGCGTACGTCGACTCGGTCACCGCGAGGTCCCTGTGGCCCAGGAGCTTCTGGACGGAGTAGATGCTCTGCCCCGACATGACGCCCCAGCTCCCGAAGGTGCGGCGCAGGTCGTGGACGCGGACCCCGGTGATGCCCGCGCGTTTGCACGCCTCGCGGAACGGCACGCGCAGGTCCGACAGCCGGCTCCCCTCATCGAAGATACCTACGAACGGATGAAGGATTCGCTATAATCGAAGGAGTCATCCCGTCGCTCAGGCAGTTGTCGGATCAGGACGGAGAATATCGGATTCCCGCGAGGCGATTGGCATGGGCATTCCCGAACCTCCGTTGCGACTGACCGATGGTTCCCGCGTCGGCGTGGTCGGCGGCGGCCCGGCCGGCTCGTTATTCAGCCACTTCCTGCTCGCGATGGCGAACCGGGCCGGAATGGACATCCGGGTCGACCTCTACGAGCCCCGGGATTTCTCCATTCCCGGGAACAGCGGCTGCAACAAATGCGGCGGGATCATCTACGAATCGCTGGTCCAGTCGCTCGCGACCGACGGGATCATCCTGCCCCCGGCCGTCGTGCAGCATGGGATCGCCGGATTCACCTTCCACACCGACGAGGGGATCGTCCGGATCAAGCCCCCGAGTGACGAGCGGCGGATCGCCTCCGTGCGCCGGGGGGCCGGTCCGTGCGGGGCCGCGGTGGGGCTGTCGGCGAGTTTCGACGGCCATCTGCTGGCGCTGGCCGAGGCAAAAGGCGCCCGGATCGTCCGGGATCGGGTGACCGGGGTTGCGATGACCGGGGGAAGGCCCCGCATCACCACGAAATCGGGCCTTTCGGAGGAATACGATCTCCTCGTCGGGGCGCTGGGCGTCAATTCCGCAGAGCTTTCGCTCTTCGAGGGCTGCGGTACGGGTTACAAACCCCCGGCCACCTCCAGGGCCTACATCACCGAGATCCTCCTGGGCAGCGAAGCGATCGAAAAATGCCTGGGCGACGCGATGCACGTGTTCCTGCTCGACATCCCCCGCCTGAAGTTCGCCGCGATCATCCCCAAGGGGGAGTACGCGACCGTCTGCCTCCTGGGCCGGGACATCGGGCAGGAGATGGTCGACGCCTTTTTCCGCCACCCCGAGGTGCTCGCCTGTTTCCCCGCCGGATGGACTCCTGCCGGTGTCCGGTGCCGCTGCTTCCCCTCGATCATCCTGGGGGAGGCGCTGGGCGCCGTCGGCGACCGATTCGTGATGATCGGCGACTGTTACGTGAGCCGCCTTTACAAGGACGGGATCGGCAATGCCTACCGGACGGCCAAGGCCGCCGCGCAGACGGCTTTCCTCGAAGGGATTTCGAAGCGGGATTTCGACCGGTACTATCGGCCGATATGCGACGCGGTCGCCCGCGACAACCGGTACGGGAGGATCGTGTTCGCCATCACGAGCCTGATCAAGAAAATGCCGTTCCTCCGTCACGGGGTGGTGCGCATGACCCACGCGGAGCAGGCGGGGCTTGGAACTCTCAGGATGCGCACCGTGCTGTGGGACACCTTCACCGGCAATGCAACGTTCGGGAACATCTTCCGCCGGGCCATTCACCCGTTTTTCCTGGCCCGCCTGCTCAGTGAAACCGTAAAGGGATGGACGAATTCGTCAGACAAATAGCTGGACGGGAGACAGGACGATGCCGGTTGGAGAAGTCGGAAAGGTGTTCGCCGATGGAGAGATCATCTTCCGGCAGGGTGAGGTGGCCGATTGCCTGTACATCATCCAGTCGGGGAACGTCGTGATCTACCAGGAGAAGGACGGGCGGGAAATCCCGCTGGCCGAGCTCGGCAAGGGCGACTCGTTCGGAGACATGGGGGTCTTCATGGGCCCGGTGCACACCGAGAGCGCCCGGTCGAAGGGGGGCGCCCGCGTCATCACCGCCGACTACAAGTTCGTCCTGAAAAAATTCAGGGACGACCCCTCGTTCGCCTTCCAGATCATCGAGACCATAGCCCAGCGCGATCGGGGCCGGGTCGAGGCCCAGGAAAA